>JAEZBP010000876.1 GCA_023427125.1 Pseudomonadota bacterium
GGCGGAGGTGGCGGCGGCGGTGGCTCAGGTGTCTGGGGGACGACCGTGGGCGGCGACGTCGCGGAGACGATCGGCGCGCTCGCCGCGATCATGTCGCCCTACGGCGTCGCGCTGAACATCGGCGGCGCGAACAAGGAGACCATCGGCGCGGCCCGGCTCGGCCTGGTGCGCGGCGGCCACTCCGAGTCGTGCGCCGGCAAGACCGAGACGGTCGGCGTCTACTTCGTCAACGCGTCGGGCGGCTTCGGGGTCGAGGCCACGGGCGCGATCGCGCTCAATGTCGCGGCCTCGAAGATGACGCTTGGCAAGGGGTACGCCGCCACTGCCGCGGGTATCGCCGCGGTGACCGCCGCGAGCGTGTCGCTCGACGCAGCCGAGACCGTCACGCTCAAGTGCGGCTCGGCCGAGGTCGTCGTCGACAAGAGCGGCATCAGCTGCAAGGGCGCCATCAGCGTCACGATCGAGGCCAGCGGCGCCACCAAGCTCAAGCCCCCGGCGATCGGCCCATGAGGTGAAGACGATGAGCACGAAGGCGGTCGAGAAGAAGCGTTCGAGGAAACCGGCCCAAGCCCGCGAGCCCCGCCTCGTGTACACGCAGGCGCCGGTCCTCCTCGGGCGCTTGGTCGAGCGCTGCGAGAGCGGCTGGGTGGTCGATCTCGGCGCGCTGCGGCGCGAGGTGAGCGTCGACGAGAGCGTCGACCCCGCGCTCCTCGACGAGGCGAGCGAGACGGGCGCGCGCGTGCTCGTCGACGCGACCGGAGCACCCGCGATCGTCGGCGTGATCGCGACGCGGCGCAGCCTCAGCCTCGATCGCGAGGGGCGCGTCTCGGCGAAAGTGAAGGCGCTCGAGATCGATGCCGAGGAGCAGGTGCTCCTCAAGATCCCGGGCGCGTTCTTCCGCGCCAAGGCGCGCGAGGTCGAGGTGTACGGCGAGCGCGTCATCACCCGCGCGCGCAACCTCGCGAAGATCCTCGCGGCGATGATCAAGCTGAACTGACCGCATCATGAGCCGGCCGGTCCCGCCGTCATCGCTCCCTCCGCCCGACGATCCGGATCGCGGGCCCATCACCGACGTGCGCGACGCGCTCGACCGCGCGCTCGTGCGGCTGCGCGGCGTCGATGACGCGAAGCTCTCGATGCCCGACATCGAGCGCGCGCTCGGCCTCGCGCTCGAGCAGGTGTACGCCGCGATGGCGGTGAGGAACGACTGGCGGGCGTTCCGCACCGCGACGCAGGAGGCGACCGAGCACGTGCGCTCGGCGCTCGCGCACCTCATGGCCTTCCCGACCGAGGACCCGATCGCGAGCGAGCTGATGGGCACCGTCGCCGGGACCATCCATCGGCTCGGCCGGCTCTCCTTCGAGCTCGACGACGGCCTCGCGCTGCCGAGCACGGAGCGTGGGGAGGCTCTGGTCCGCGCGACGGCAGGCGCCCCGCGCCTCATCGACGTCCCGCGGCAGGTGGTGCGGCCCGCGATCCCGATCGACGAGCCGCGCATACAGCTCGAGGCGCCGCCGCCCGACGTGATCCCCGCGCCGCCGAAGTCGCTCGCCGAGGTGCTCGCGCTCGCCGAGGCTGCGCGGCAGCGGCTCGCCGCGTTCGAGGCCGCGCAGTTGGACGATGGAGCGCAGGAGGAGGAAGCGCCGCCCGAGCCGCCGCCGATCCTCGAGGACGACGAGGCGATCCGCGAGCGCTTCGGCGTGGCGATCAGCGATCGCGAGCTGCTCGTGGAGCGCGCGCGCGACTGCCTCGACGATCTCGCGGGGCTCGGCCGCATGCGCCGCGCGACCGACTTCGAGCCGTGGGCGAGCGGCGAGGACGCCGAAGCACGCATGCTCACCAAGGTCGACGCGATCGTCGCCTGCGGCGTCGACGTCTTCCCCGAGCTGGTGCGACTGCTCGACGACCGGCCCATCCCCGATCCCGAGCTCGCCTTCGCCAACGTCTTCTTCTTCGGCTGCTTGGCCGGCGACGACGCCTTCGATCAAGTGGTGCGCCTCGTCGAGGTCTCGGAGCTCTCCGATCCCGAGATGCTCGCCATGCTGACCGACGCGCTCGTTCTCGCGCCCCACCCGCGCATCGACCTCGTGCTGCCGAACTGGCTCACCCACCCCGATCCCGATCGCCGCGCGCTCGCGGTCGAGGTGCTGCGGCGGCGGCGCATTCTCAACGCGGCGCACATCGACCTCCTGGCGCGCGAGGACGACCCGCGCGTGCTCGCGAGCGCGGTGCGGTCGCTGCCGACGATCGTCGGGCCTCGGCCGGCGGGCTTGCTCGGCTGGTCGCTGAGCCACGCATCCGAGCCCATCGTGCGCGCCGCGCTCGAGGCGGCGATGCTGCTGAGGAGCGAGCTCGGCTACATCAAGGCCGTGAACATCGTGCAGACCGGGCGCGGCGACTTCGCCGAGGCCGCGATGTTCGTCGCGATCGCCGGCGGCCCCGACGCACGCCAGATCCTCGAGGACGAGATCGCGAGCGATGGATCCCCGACCGCCCTGCGCGCGCTGGGCTGGTACGGCGACGTCACGTTCGTGCCCTTCCTGCTCGGCCGGCTCCGCCACGGCGACGACGGAGCGAAGGCCGCAGCGCTCGACGCGCTCGAGCGCCTCACCGGCGCGTCGATCATCGACGCCGCGATCGTGCCCGAGTATCGCAAGAAGGACCTCCCCTTCGCCCGCGAGCGCCGCGACTACGAGCTGCCCGGCATCCTCGACGGCACCCCCGACGCGTGGGAGGCGTGGTGGAAGGCCCACGGCCGCCGGGCCGATCCGAGGGTCCGCTACCGCTGGGGGCATCCGTGGTCGCTCCGCGACAATCATTGGGAGCTCGAGCACGGTGAGTTCCTCCAGCGCGACCGGCCGTTCGCCGCGATGGAGCTCGCGGCTCGGGGCACCCCGACGCTACTCGACTGGACCGCGCTCGTGAACGCTCAGCGCCGCGCGCTCGGGAGTGGAGAGCGGCACGTCGAGAGCGGAGCGAGCGTCATCAGCTCGCGATCAGCGCCATGAGCCAGCAACGGAGCGCCGCCGACCCGATCCTGCTCGCCACGCGTCTCCGTGCGGCGCCCGAGGTCGTCGTCACGCGAATGACCCTCGGCCTGACGATCTACCTCGCCGATGGGCACTTCTGGGCATCGAGCGGGGCTCGCTCACTGTACGAGCGATTCGCCGAGAGCGTCGGCGTTGGCTCGCTGAGGTGGTTCTGCACCTCAACCAACGCGGCCTGGCGCGTCGTCACGCCCGAGATCGTCCCACTCCTCGCCGATCATCTGTCCGTCAAGCACCTCGCGCGTCGCGCGCGGCACCTCTTCGAGTTTCGGATCGCCGACGACACCGCGGCGCCGAGCATCGCCTACACCTACCGGGAGATCGACCCCTCGCACCCGCGTCGGTCGGGGTTCGTGCAGCTGGCCTTTCCGGCGCATTTCAGCGTTGACGAGCTGCTGCAGCTCGCCATCGAAGTGGGTCAGCGACTCCCGATCTACTCGGCGGTTGCCGGTTGGGTGCCCAGCTACAGCCGGCATCATGAGCGCGAGGCGTTCCGGCGGATTTACAACCAGTGTCGGCGCTATCTTGGGATGGACGTACAGGTCCCCGAGGTTGGCTCCTGGCATGCGAAGGAGGGGCTGGTGGGTGCGAGCTGGCTGACGCTCGTCGGCGCGCCGCTGGCCGAGCGTCTGGGGCTCGATCTCGCGGGCCTCCGCACTCACTCGTGGAGGGCCGAGGTCGCTGTCTTTCCCCTCCAGCGAGCGACTTTGATTCGCGCCGGCCGGTCCCCGAGCCTCGGCGACGTTAACCTGATGGAGTACCCCGCGGCTCAAGCGGAGGTCGCGAGGGTATTGGCCCCGTACCAGAGACAAGAGCTCGCCGTTCTCCCGGGGCGATTCGGCGAAGAAGACGCGACCCCACGTTGGGCCCGGCGGTTCGTCGAGCCGATGGCGTGGTCCTGAGCCGATCCAGTTCGGGCCGCAACTCGATCTCGCAGGGAGCTGAATGAGCACACCGGCACCGCATACACCGGTCAATTTCCTCAAGGCCGGCACAGGGATGGCGTTCTCAGCGCAATGCGTGGCGCTGCTCGCCGAGGCCGGCTACCAGCCGGAGGACTTCGGTAGCCACTCGTACGTGCAGAAGCGTCTCGCGCAAGCTCGCGCCGCGGTCGCACAGTGGGAAGCCGCGAAGGCGGGCGGCCCACCCGCTGCCGAGCCGAGCGAGCACCAGAAGTTCCTCGCGACCTGCCAGTCGGGGCACCTTGCCCAAGACGCAATTCATCGCGAGGGCGGGAGCGAGAATCGCGGTAACAATTGCGCCAATCGCGTCGATGGGTACAACGAGAGCGACGCCCCGTGCATGCCCCACCAGGGCAGCGCACAGGACGCCGGCACCCAGCACAACCTCGTCAGCAACATGGAGACGAGCCAGCCACGGGATCGCGGGCTCTCGACCGGTCAGAGCTACAACCCCGAGCACGCGGACGCGGACGCGGACGCGCGCTGCAGGGCGACGCTCGATCACGTCGATCGTCCCGACCAACCGACCACGCAGGGGCAGGCGTCCGGGGGCGGCGCATCCACGAGCAGCGCCACGGCGGGGCAGGCGGGCCAGGCCGGCGCCGCGGCGCCCGGCTCGGTGGGGCCGGTCGATCCCAACAACCCCGGCGAGATCACCGGCGAGACGGCTGCCGACTGCATCAACGCGTTCCGAAAGCACGCCACCCAGGCGATGAAGCAGAATTGCGCCGATTCGGTCGAGGAGAACCGCGCGACGGCGAACGGAGGTGCGGGACGCACCGCGGCACAGGGCGCTCAGCACCGGCGGAGATTGCGCAAGCGGGCGGCGAGCACCCGCGCGAGGGAGCAGGAAGCGGCGCAAGAGCTCGAGACGGCGAATCGCAGCCGCGGGCAGCATGAGCGATATGTGAGAGAGACGAGAGAGACGCTCGCGAGCACGAGCGATCCCGCCGAGCGTGCTCGATTGAGGCAGCAGCTTCGCGAGCGACAGGGGAGCTTGAGCGCGGCGGAGGAGCGATGCGAGCGAGCCGCGGCCGCTCATGGAGAGGCGTCGCAAGCGGCCGCCACAGCGCAGGGGGCATCGACGAGGGCTCAGAACGCGCTCTGCGCGGCTCAGCAGGGAGAGCGGCTCCGGGCCGGCCGTGGCCGCGACGACCCGCGCTGTCCAGGTGTCAACCCGATTCCTCCGGTCACCGGATGACGATATGAAGTTGCAGCACGATTTTCACCACGCCAGCGGGCCGACTCTCGACGAGTGCCATCTGATCGCCTACCGGAGCGACGCTCGATGGGACTTCGATGCGGAGAGCGGGGAGTCGATCGTCGTGCAGCTGCATCGGGGGCAGCCTCACGTCCTGCTCCGGCAGCAGGGAGAGCTGACCGGCCTCTGGCGATCGCTCGAGGGGTCGGTCTATGTCAGCTATCTCCTCGGCGGCATCTACCGCAACTCCCCCGCGCCGCGGCGCGATACGTGGAAGCTGCATCACTTCGACGCGATGCTCCATGGCATCTGGGGGCTCGATGAGGAGCACGTCTTCGCGTGGGGCACCCGGAGCGCTCGGCCCTTCATGGTCATGGGGGGAGCCTCGGGCTGGCGAGAGATCCCTGCGCCGGGTCACGTCCTCGGGATGCATGGCTTCGCGGAGGACGTCGTCGTCGCCGTGGGGCGTGGGGGGCTCGTCGCGCGCTGGGACGGGAGCGCCTGGTCGACCATGGCGTCGCCGACCGCCGAGCCGCTCGCCAGCGTGTTCGTGGTCAGCGCCGACGAGATGTACGCGTGCAGCACGAACGGCGTCGTGCTCGAAGGAACGGTCTACGGGTGGTCGCGCGTGGTGGAGCGCGCTCCGATGCTGAACTGCGTCGCCAAGCACGGCCAGACGGTGTGGGTCGGCTCGACGGTCGCGGGGCTGCATCGTCTCGAGTCGAACCAGCTGATCCTGGCGGACGCGAGCATCACGGCTCGCGCCTTCGACGTCCGAGGGGCGCCCCTGGTGAGCACGCCGGCGCGGGTCGTCGAGATCGCCGACGACGGAGCGCCGCTGAACGAGCTCACCCGCCCGGAGCTCATCGAGGCGACGGACCACCTCACGCCGACATGGCTTACGGGACGGCCTCCCGAAGGCCCCGAGGGTGATCCCCAACCGTAAAGGCCGCTCAGTCGTAGCCCTCGGCCGCGATCTCCATCGTGAGCACTTGATTCTCGGCGCACTTGCGCACGGCCGGGTCCTCCGAGCTTCGCCCGTCCTCGATCCACTGTTTGAGTGGGATCCGCTGCACCTCGCCGTACGCCTTCACGAAGACGCCCTCGATCTTGATCGGCTTCCGAGCCACGACGGCCTCCTCCGCGTCGCCATTCACCTCGACCACCTCCCAATCCTCGGGGGGCCCGTGACGATCTGGGCCCGCGAGCAGACCGAGCAGCCACGACGAGTCCATCAGCGCCAGCTGCGAGTCGAAGCCATGGACGAAGTCGGGCGGCAGCTTGGCGCCGTTGACCCAGGTCGCCTTCCGCACCTCCGCAGGTTGCCCATGCTTCTTGGAGAGAGTCCAGTACCGCCTCAAGTCCACGTCCACCTCAGTTCGTGTCGCGCTCGTATCAAGCAAAGGTGTACCACGTCACTCCGAAGCGCTGCAGGTGTGGCTTCGCCGTCAACAGCTGATCGATGCAATGACGCGCGGCGTCGTCGACCTCGCGCTCGCCGCGCAAGTACCCTTCGAGGATCGCGAACGCGACCTCGACCTTGTCGCCGCTCAAGGTGGGCGCCACGTGCTGGCACGCGAGGACGAGCCCGACGCCGCGAACCGAGTGCTCGAGCAGGTAGCGAGACAGGAAATCGTAGGCCTCTTCGCAGGCCCGCTCGAGCTCGTCGTTCGTCATACCGTCGATCATCGCTCACGATGCCAGCGCGGTGAGGAGGGTCGCGCCGCGTGCGCCCGTGTTGCTGCTGCCCGTCGTCAGACAGGTCCTACCGCTCGGATCGCCACGACGCAGTCCCTCGAGCGCCACCGCGGCGGCCGTCGGCATCGTCGCTGCGCCGAGATCACCGAAGTGGCTCGGGAACAGATCGAGCCTCCCCTCCGGCGTCATTGCGAGGTGCGCGGCGCGCGGCCACGCGAGCTCGAGCTCGTGGCTCCGGAAGGGCTCGCCGGTGGCGTCGCTGATCCACCAGTCGAGCGTGCGCTTCTCCCTCTTCAAGCGCTTGACCACCGCGACGGCGGCGCGCGAGAGGCCGAGCGCCAAGAGGCCGACGTCGTTGTCGACGGTCGCGACCTCCTCGTTGGTCGCGACGGAATCGAGCGTCGCCATCGGCTTCACGCCGAGGTCGCGGGCGACGTCGGCGCGGGCCAACACGATCGCGCTCGCCGCCTCGCCCGGCACGAAGGACTCGCGCCAGTCGGAGTCGAGCACGCGCTCCTTCGCGAAGAGCTCCTCGAGCACGAAGGGGTCGTAGTAGCTGTCGACCCCGAGCACGAGCGCGAGATCCAGCTGCCCCGCCTCGAGCATGGTCCCGACCTCGCAAGCCGCGTAGCCGAAGCTCGCGTGGCCCTTTGCGATCGTGCGGCCCATCACCTCGTACCCGCGCTCGACCAGCGGCCCGATGATCGCGCTCTCGACTCGCCGCCGCGCCTGACGCCCGCGCTCGTCCGCACGCTCAGCGTCGCAGCGCTCCGACAGGCAGAGCGCGACGCCCATCCGCGCTTGCGTCGGTACGCGCGCGATGAGCGCGCCGAGCGGCTCGAGGCCTCGCTGGGCGAGCGCGACCAGGCGATCGGCGCCGATCAGGCGTGGATCGAGCTGGCGAACCCGCGCGAAGGTGAGGGCGTTGCCGCTCGGCAGCCGGAAAGGCGAGCCCACGAAGCCCGTGATCTCCGCGCGGCGGAACGCCCAGGTCTGATAGGGGGTGGCCGCGAGCGCGTTGATCGTGCTCGTCGCGATCACGACGGGCTCGGTCGAGCGGCTCTGGCCGAAGTGCGCGACCTCGAGGCCCACCCTCACACCCTCCGCTTCTCGTGCACCTGGATGAAGCGTATCTGATGGGTCCAGCGCGGGAGCTTCACCACCGAGCGCCAGGTGAGCTCGACGGCGCGGGCGTTCGGCTCGAGCAGGACCGTGTCGAGCTGCGGCGGGTGCTCCTTCATCGCGTCGTGGGTCTGCAAGCCGACGAAGAAGCGGAGGCTCGGCAGCTCGAACGCGAAGGGCCCCTCCTCGTGCATGCCGCTGACCTCGACCCGCTCGCCGCCGCGGAGCGGCTGGGGCGTGATCATCTCGGGCGCCGCCACCTGGTTGAAGCGCTCGTCGAAGTCGAGCGGCAAGAGCGGCATGCGCTCTTCCATCCACATCTCGTCGTAGGTCCCGGCGTAGCGCCGCCGCGGCTCCCAGTGTCGGCCGATCGCGCCGACGCCCGCGGGCTTTGGCCGCGAGCGATGCGTCTCGATGCGATCCTCGGGATCTTCGACCTGCGGCCCCTGCTTTCCTTCGAGCTCCTCCGGCTCGCGCACGAGGCCAGAGCCGTTCGGATTGCGCGGCTCCTCGATGGGGCGTTGCGGATCGCTCTCGTAGTCGGCGCCGCCCCACGCGTGCTCCCACTTGAGCGCCGTGCTCTCGAAGGGCTGCGGATCGGTGAGCTTCATACGCCCGACGGCCGCGCGATACCAAGCCCTCGGCCCGATGACCCTCAGCGACTTCTGCACCGGTCCGACCCGCACCCTCACGTCGAGCTCCCGCACCGGCTGCCGGTACGGCGCCATCGCGCTGCCGACGACCACCACGTCGGTGCTCGGCTTCCGCAGGCAGAGGTCGGACGGATACTTGATCGAGCTCGTCTCCGGCGCGTCCGGATCCCACGGCTCGTCGGCGATGTGGATCTCGGCGCCGCCGGCGCGGCTCACCGAGCCGTGCCGGCTCGCCACGAAGCGCTCCTTCACGAGGACGATCGCGACGAGCGAGCCGTCCATGCCGAAGTGCGGGACGGCCTGGACCGTCGCCGGCGTACCTTGCTTGAAAGGGACCGGATCCATCCTCGCCCCGCGCTCACATCGAGTTGCCGAAGCCCGGGTTGCCGGTGATCGCGACCGGCGCACCCTCGAAGTGCACGGTCACCGCCGGCACGGGCAGCGGCCACGACTTCTTCCCGGTCTGAAAGGTCGTGATGTCTTTCTGCGACCCGGGCTGGTTTCCGTTGAGCGACTTGACCTTGCTCTTCGCGTTGAGGGCCTTCTTGCCGGCCTGCTTGGTCTTGCTGGTGCCGGGGTCGAGGCTGCTCGACGAGGCCGTGATGGGGTACGGGATCGGGCCGGGCGCGCCGGCGACCACGCCCGGCGTGATGCAAGTGTTTGGACCACAAGGCACGACCTGGTGCCCCGAGTCTTCACAGACGATGTCCATGTTCAGGACGGTGACGCCCATGGCTCCCCTCTCCGTGTCCGAAGTCGGGGGGCAATCTAGCCCGCCAGCTCGCGCCGGTCACGTCGATAATGGGTGAAGCGACGGTGCGCGCGGGCGTGCTAGCTTGCCCGGCGTGTCCAACGTCGTCTCGCTCCGCCGATCCCGAGGCGCGCCTCCGCGCGCCGAGCTCACTGCCTTCCTCCCGACGACCCGCGAGGAGATGGACGCGCGCGGCTGGGACGCGCTCGACATCCTGATCATCAGCGGCGACGCGTACGTCGATCACCCCGCGTTCGGGCCGGTGCTGATCGCGCGCTTCCTCGAGGCGCGCGGCTTCCGCGTGGGCTTCATCGCGCAGCCGCGCTGGGACACGAAGGACGACGTGCTGAGGATGGGGCAGCCGCGCCTCTTCGTCGGGATCTCGGCGGGCAACCTCGACAGCATGCTCAACAAGCTCACCGCGCAGAAGAAGACGCGGTGCGAGGACCAGTACTCGCCGGAGGGGAAGACGAACCTGCGGCCGAACCGCGCGAGCATCGTCTACTCGAACCTCGTGCGGGGCGCGATGCCCGGCGTGCCCATCGTGCTCGGCGGCATCGAGGCGTCGCTGCGGCGAATCGCTCACTACGACTACTGGAGTGACAAGGTCCGCCGCAGCGTCCTGCTCGACGCGAAGGCCGATCTCTTGATCTTCGGCATGGGCGAGCGCCCGGTCTGGGAGGTCGCCGAGCGGCTCGCCAAGGGCGAGCGCGTCGAGGCGCTGCGCGACGTGCGCGGCACCGCCCACGTGCGGCGCAAGGGCGAGTGGGAGGAGCTCGAGCAGAGCCGCTTCGTGCGCGACAGGAAGACGCTCTTCCTCCCGAGCTACGAGGAGGTCAGCGAGGACAAGGAGGCGTTCAGCCGGATGTCCCGCGCGTTCCAGCACGAGACCAATCCCGGCAACGCCCGGCCCATGGTGCAGCCTCACGGGCACGAGGCGGTCTACTTCAACCCGCCGGCGCTCCCGCTCTCCGAGGCGGAGATGGACGCGCTCTACGACCTGCCCTTCCAGCGCAGGCCGCACTTCGCGTACAGCGCGCGCATCCCTGCGTTCGACACGGTCAAGCACTCGATCGTCACGATGCGCGGCTGCTTCGGCGGCTGCACGTTCTGCTCGATCACCGAGCACGAGGGGCGGGTGATCCAGTCGCGCTCGGCCGAGAGCGTGCTGCGCGAGGTGCGCGCGCTCCGCCGCATGGACGGCTTCTCCGGTGTCATCACGGACGTGGGCGGACCGACCGCGAACATGTACCGGATGCACTGCAAGAGTGAGCGCATCGAGAGCGCGTGCCGCCGGCTCTCCTGCGTTCATCCCGGCATCTGCGAGAACCTCGTGACCGATCACGCGCCGCTCGTCTCGCTCCTGCGCCGCGTGCGCCAGGAGAAGGGCGTCCGCAAGGTCTTCATCGCGTCGGGCGTCCGCTACGACCTCGCGGAGCGCTCGCCCGAGTTCGTCGGCGAGCTCGCGAAGCACCACGTCGGCGGGCAGCTCTCGGTGGCGCCCGAGCACATCGACGACGACGTGCTCGACAAGATGAAGAAGCCGGGCGCCGAGAGCTACGACCGCTTCGCCTCGATGTTCGCGTGCGCGAGCGAGGACGCGGGCAAGGACCAGCACCTGGTCCCCTACTACATCTCCGGCCACCCGGGCTCGACGCTCGAGAGCATGATCGAGCTGGCGCTCTACCTGAAGAAGAAGGGCCTCCGGCCCCGCCAGGTGCAGGACTTCATCCCGACGCCGATGTCGATGGCGACGAGCATGTACTACACCGGCCTCGACCCGTTCACGGGCGCGCCGGTGTTCACCGCGCGCACCCTGCGCGAGAAGCGCATGCAGAAGGCGGTCCTCCTCTACTGGGATCCGGCCCACCACGAGCTGGCGCGCGAGGCGCTGATCGCCGCCGGACGGCGCGACCTGATCGGCAGCGGCCCGCGAGCGCTGGTCCCGCCCGCGCGCGGCAAGGGATCGCTCTCGATCCACGATCGCCGCGCGCGAGCGAGCCAGGACAAAGGCAGCCGGGGCAAGCCCCCGCGCGCCTGAATGCATGACTCGAATTGCAAAAAGTTGAGGACGGTGAGAAGCTCCTCCGCATGCCAGGGAAGAGCATCGGGGAGCGCATCGCCTGGGCGCGCGAGCGCGCAGGGCTGAACAAGAACCGCTTCGCGCGGGAGCTCGGCACCTCGTGGCAGCACGTGGACCACTGGGAGAAGGGGCGGACCGAGCCGAGCCTCGCCTCGATGCGGCGCATCGCCGAGCTGCTCTCCGTCTCGATCGACTTCCTGCTCGGGGTGCGCGACGAGCCATCGAGCGAAGCACCGAGGGGGCTCGCGCGCTTCCTCGAGGCGCTCGCGCCGGCCGACCTCACCGAGCATGAGGAAGAGTGGCTGCGCAGCGCGCCGGTCGACGCGCGCGAGGCCACGCCCGAGGACTACCTGCGTCTGCTCGAGAACCTCCGCGGCATGGGCGCGACCCCGAGGGTGCCCGCGTCGCCTCCGCGATCGGGGCGGCGCCGCAAGGTCGATGCGGGCGACGTCGAGCGGGCGGTGCAGCGGCGCAAGTCCATCGGCGGCAAGGGAGACGCTGCATGAACGCCGAGGTCTGGGTCGTCGAGGACGATCGCGCGTTGCTCCAGGGCATCGTGACCCTGCTGAAGACCAACAGCGTCGAGGCGCGCGGCTTCTCCGATCCCCGCTCGGCCCTCGAGGCGGCGCTCGCGACTCCGCCCCGCGTCCTGATCACCGACTTCGCGATGCCCGCCCTGAGCGGGGTCGAGTTGGCGCGCGAGCTCCGCACGAGGCTCGGCGCGAGCTGCCCGCGCCTGGTCCTCGTCACCGGCTCGGAGCTGCGGCGAGTGGAGCTCACGCTCTTCGATCAGCTCGTGCGCAAGCCCTTCCGGTTCGCCGCGCTCTTGCCGCTGATCGAGGGCTACCTCGCGCCGCGCCCCGGCGCGCGCCGCGCGAGCTCCGAGGTGCGGCTGCGCCGGCTGGGATCGATGCGTCGCGCGGGAGGTGACGGCGAGTGAGCCTGCCCGGCGCCGCCGAGGACGAGCGCTGGATCGATCGCGTCATCGACGGGCGCTACCGCATCGTCGCGCTGCTCGGCGACGGCGGCATGGGGAGCGTCTACGAGGCCGAGCACCTCGCGCTCGGCAAGCGCGTCGCGTTCAAGGTCATCCATCGAGACCTGGTGAGCGACGAGGAGGCCCTCGCCCGCTTCGAGCGCGAGGCCCGCGCGACCGCGGCGATCGAGCACCCGCACGTCGCGAGCGCGATGGACTTCGGCCGGCTCGAGGGCGGCGGCGCCTACCTCGTCGTGCAGCTCGTGCACGGGCTCTCGCTGCGACAGCGGATCGAGGCCGGCCCCATCGCGTGGCGCGAGGCCTGCGCGATCGGCGCGCAGATCGCCGACGCGCTCCAGGCGATCCACGCGCGCGGCTTCGTGCATCGGGACCTCACCTCGGACAACGTGCTGCTCACGACGAACGAGGACGGCTCGCCCTTCGCGCACGTGCTCGATCTCGGCGTCGCGGGGGTCGTGAAGCCGGAGGGCAGCGACGCGAGGCTCACGGAGGAGGGGCACGTCGTCGGCACGCCCGGCTACATGTCGCCTGAGCAGGCGCTCGGGAAGCCGACCGATCCGCGCACCGATCTCTACGCGCTCGGCGTGCTGCTCTGGGAGATGTGCACCGGTCGATCGCTCTGGGGCTCGCGCGAGCTCACGCAGATCGTGGCTTCGCAGCTCACCGAGGAGCCGCCGCCGATCCCGCAGCTCTCGTCGGCGACGGCGCCCGTCGATCTCACGCTGCTCATCCTGCGCTTGCTCGCCCGCGCGCCGGCCGATCGGCCGTCCGATGCTCTGCACGTGCGCGACGCGCTGCGCCGCTTCGCCACGATGTCGCCGGTGCTGCCGGTCATCCGTCGCTACCGCGCGCCGGCCACGCTGATCGCCGGCGGCGCGCTCGCGATGCTCGCGCTGCTCGCCGTGATCGTGATCGGCGTCGTCGCCCTCGACGGAAGCGAGCCGCAGAAGTCGTCGGCGCCCGGTATCGCCGCGGTCACGACGGCGGCCCCGGCGAGCGCCGAGTCGCTCGCGCCCGACGTGAGCGCGCTCGTCGCGACGATGTCCTCGGGCCGCTACCGGCACCAGCGGCACGCGGCGGCGGAGGCGCTCCTTCGATCGGCAGGCTCGCCGGCGTGGGCGCGCGCGGCCGCCGAGCT
>JAEZBP010000883.1 GCA_023427125.1 Pseudomonadota bacterium
CCGCGAGGTGGAAGGGGGCGCGGCGGCCCGCCTGGTCGCCGCCGCCCGCGATCAGGAGGCCTTCTTCTCCGACGCCGCGAGGAGGAGACGGTCGACCAGCTGGTCGATGTTCGTCAGGTCCGCCAGCTCCGCGCGCGGGATCTTGATCCGCAGCTCGCGCATGGAGGACGACACGACCTCGACGATGTCGAGGCTGTTCGCGCCGAGATCCTTCATGGACTTCGTGGTGTCGATGGTCGTCGCGTCGAGCCCCTCGATGGACTCGGCGAGGTTGTTCAGAACGACCTGTCGGATGGTGTCTCGATTCATGTGCTTACTCCTGTGTGGCTCCGGGCCGAGGCAGATCGAGGAGATGCCGCTCGGCGTACAAACGCATGAGATTGTCGATGAAGGTGGTGCCGCGATCGACCATGAGCACCTGGCCGTTGACGCTGTCCATCAGGCCGGACGCCAGCGCGAAGATGGTCTCGGCGACCTCCTCGCACGAGATGAACTGGCGCTTCATGTTGAAGCGCTCGGCGAACTCCTCGAAGTCACGGCCGAAGGTCGCGCGGAGCGACTCGGTGCGAACGAGGCGCGACCGAACGACGTTGACGCGGACGCCATCGTCGAAGAGCCGGTAGCTGAGGTACCGGCACATCGCCTCCATCATCGCCTTGGTTCCGGCGACGAAGTCGTAGTTCATGTAGTAGTGATCAGGGCCTCCGCTCGAGAGCCCGATCACGTAGCGAGGGTAGCTGCCGAAGCGCTCCTTGATACGGCGGGTGTACGCGAACAGCGGCCAGGCGCTGTACTCGACGCTCTTGAGGAGCGAGCGCTTCTCGTAGTCCTCGAGGCTCTTGATGATCAGCGCCACCGAGACGTTCGAGACGAAGGCGTGGACGTGATCGTGGCGCTCGCGGATCGCGTCGAGCACCCGATCGGTGTCCTCCTCGCGCGCCACGTCGGCCTCCATGATGAGAGGCGCCGGCAGGTCCTCGGCGGCGAAGCGCGCGTAGATCGCGTCTTCGTCGGCGGTGCCCCACTTGTGGGTCAGCGTCACGTGCGCGCCGCGGCGCGCGAACGAGAGCCCGGTCGCGAGGCCGATTCCCATCGTGCCGCCGGTGACGAGCACCGCAGCGTCTCGGAGATCGTGGATCATGAAAACTCCCGAAGGCGAGCCCGGACCTCGGGCTCGCGAAAGCTGAGCCGATGCATCATCGACTCGGTGGTCAGGCTGGCCTCGAACGCCTGGCGCCGCGGAAGCGTGAGCGTCTGGTGCAGCAGCTCGAGCGTCGGGCGAGGCTTCTCGGCGATGCGCGCCGCCATCCGAAGCGCGTGAGCGCGGACCTCGCGCCGCGGCAGCACCGCGTTGAACGCGCGCCCCTCGAGCGCGGCCCCTCGCCGCAGCTCGCCGGTGTAGAGCAGCTCGTGCGCGAGCGCCGGCGTCATCACGTGCTCGAGCAGCCGCGTGGTCCCCATGCCGGGGGTGAAGCCGAGGTCCGTGAAGTTCGCGCCGTAGCGGCTCTCGCGCGCCGCGACGACGAGATCCGCCGACACGCCGAGCGCGAGGCCGCCTCCGATCGCGTGCCCCTCCATCGCCGCGATCACCGGCACCGGCACCGCGAAGAGGCGGCGCGGGAGGAGGATCTCGGTCGGCGAGAGCGAGCCGTCGACGAGCCGCGCGAGCAGGCTCGGATCGGCGCCGCTCGAGAACATCTCGGGCAGGCCGAGCAGCACGACGGCCTTGAGCGCCGGCCACGCCTCGGCCTCGTCGAGCGCCCCCTCGAGCGCGCGCACCATGGCCTCGCCGAGCGCGTTGCGGCTCTCCTCGTGGCACATCGTCACCCGCGCGACGCCGGCGGGGTCGAGCTCGAGCGTGGCGTGCTCGCCGTGCTTCAGCAGCTCCATGGCGGCGCTCCGTCTTCGAGGAACGCGCGGATGCGGCCGCGCACGACCGGATCGCGGAGCCGCTCGAGCGTGCGCTCGGCGCCCTCGAGGATCGCCTCGTCGGGCGGCGCGCCGAGCTCCCTCACCCCCGGCATCGCGTCCACCGCGGCGCGCGAGAGCTCGCGCACCGCGCGCGTGGCCGCGCTCGCGATCTCGGATCGATCGATGACCCGGTCGACGAGCCCGATGCGCTCGGCGTGGAGCGCGTCGATCATGCACGCGCGGATCGTCCAGAGGCGGAGCGCGTGCGCGGAGAGCCGCATCGTGAGGACCGGCGCGATCGTCGCGGGCGAGAGCCCGAAGAGCGCCTCGGGCAGCGCGAAGCTCGCGCGATCGGTCGCGATCACGAAGTCGCATGCGGCCGCGATCCCGACCCCACCGCCGCGCGCCTCGCCGTCGACGAGCGCGATCGTCGGCGCGCTCGCGCGGGTCAGCCGGATGAGCGCGCGCGCGAAGCGCCCCAAGGCGTCCCGCGGGTCGCCGGCGGTGGCCTCGGCGAGGTCCATCCCGTTGCAGAACGCGAGCTCGCTCTCGGCCCGCAAGACCCAGGGGCGGCCGGGCGGCGCGCTCTCGATCGCCGCCTCGAGATCGGCGATGCCGGCGCGCGAGATCACCTCCGGGATCGCGATCTCGTGCGCCCTCAGCTCCACGCGTATCTCCGGTAGTGCTCGCGCGCGCCCCTCCACACGAGCAAGCGCTGGCCGGCGTAGCGCCGCTCGTACCAGCCTCGGAGGCCATCGGTGGGCGGCTCGAAGTCGCCCTCGTCGATCCACGAGGCGCGCGCCCCCTCGCACGCCTCGTACTCCTCGACGCTCACGTCGCACCTCGCGTCGAGGAGCG
>JAEZBP010000943.1 GCA_023427125.1 Pseudomonadota bacterium
ACCCCCCCCCCCGCGCGCCCGAGCGCGCAGCCGACCGGAGGGTTGGGCAGGCAAGCCGGGAGCGCGTGGCGCCCCGCGGCGAGCGCGACGCGCATGAAGGTCTCGGGATCCTCGACGCGATGGAGCGCGCTCACCGGACGACGACGGCGCCTTCGTACATGCCCATGCCGCAGGTGAAGCTCACGCGACCGGACGCGGGCATGGTGAGGTCGACGGCGACGGCCTCGTCGAGGGGGAGGTCGCGGCGAATGTCGAGGTCGGGGAAGACGAGCTGCTGGCCGCAGCCGTCGTCGCTCGTGCGGGTGAAGACGAGGCGCACCGGCTGGCTCGCGGCCGCCACGACCTCGCTCGGCTCGTAGTGGTCCGTGACCGTGATCGCGATCTGCGGGCGGCCGTCGGAGGGCGGCGCGGGCTCGCTCGAGCCGCAGGCCATCAGGAACGCGAACAGAGAAGCGAGCAAGACCTTGCGCATGAGGGTTGTCTCTCCTTGGTCGACGGGATCACCGGCCGATGGGGTCGGCTCCAGCCCTCGACCATGCCAGTGTGCGGCGTAGGCATAGCGCGGATCCAAGTGGCGGCCGCTGGGCTGATGTCGGGCCGGTGAGGCGGCGTGCGGCGCGCCTCGAGCTCGGGCGGGGAGTACGCGGCGAGGCTCAGCCGTGACGGTGGCCCGGGCTCGACGGGGCGGGCTCCGCGGGCTCGATCCCGGCCTCGCGTAGCTCGGCCTCGGTGGCGACGCGCGCCACGGTGCCGGGCGGGTTCTCATACCAGCCGGGGTCGCCGCCGTCTCTCGGGAGCCGCCTGCGGACCTTGAGGATCGTCATCATGCCGCCCATGTCGATGACGCCGAAGGGGCCCTGGCCGCCGAGCATCGGCGCGCTGTTGTCGGGGACGGGCATCCGCATGGTCGCCATCTCGCTCATGCCGGATTGACCCATGCTCATATAGCCGGGAACGAGCCGGCGCATGCGCGCGTCGAGCATGGCGGTGCGCGTGCCGGTCATGTTCGGGAAGTCGTGGCCCATCTGGTTCATGACGTGGTGGGTCATGTGGCAGTGGAACGCCCAGTCACCCTCGCTCGCGATGAGCTCGATGTCGCGCGTGGCGCCGACCGGGACGAGCACGGTGTTCTCGGGCCACTGGCCGGCCCGTGGGATCGGCCCGCCGTCGGTGCCCACCACGCGGAAGTGATGCCCGTGGAGGTGGATCGGGTGGTGGTCCATGGGGCCGAGATTGGCGAGGCGGATGCGCACCCGCTCGCCGCGCTCCGCGACGAGCGGCTCGGTGGCGGGGAAGGCCTTGCCGTTCATGGTGAGGACGTTGAAGTCGCTCATCACCATGGGATCGGGCCGCGCTTGGCCGGGCTCGATGAACCACTCGCCCAGCATGATCGCGTAGTCGCGATCCGGCCGCGGGCCGCGCCGAGGATGGACCACGAAGATGCCCTGCATGCCCAGCGCGATCTGGATCATCTCGTCGAAGTGCGAGTGGTACATGAAGGTGCCGGGATCACGGACCGTGAACTCATAGAGGAAGGTCTCTCCCGGCGCGATCGGCGGGTGACTCAGACCGCCCACTCCGTCCATCCCGCTCGGCACGATCTGGCCGTGCCAGTGCACGCTGGTGGGCGCGGGGAGGCGGTTCTCGACGAAGATGCGCGCGCGGTCGCCCTCGATCGCCTCGAGGGTCGGGCCCGGGGTGCTCCCGTTGTAGCCCCAGCACGCCGCCTCGAGGCCGGGGCAGAAGACGTTCTGCACGGGCTCGGCGATCAGGTGCCAGACCTTTCTGCCATCGATCGTTCGATACGGCAGGGTGCCGACGTTGGGCGTCACCACCGTGCCGGGCTCCGCGGCGCCGGTGACCGGCGGCTCATCGTCCTCGTGCTCGCGCTGGGCGCGCGCGCGGCCGACGATCCCCGCCGCGAGGAGCGCGGAGCCGCCGAGCAGGAGCCCCCTTCGATCGATCATCGTCACCTCCCGAGCGCGGGCCGCTCGTACGTCTCGCCCGGCATCGTCACCTCGCGCACCTCGTCGAGCTCGACCCACCCGCCGGCGAGCAGCTGGTCGAGGGCCGCCCGCGCCGCCCAGTAGTCGCGCGAGGCCTCCACGTGATCGAGCGCGCTCGCGAGCTCGGCGCGGCGCGCAGCGAGGATCTGGAAGACGCTCGCGTTCATGGCGTTCTGCTGCGTCACCGTCTCGGCGACGACGCGCTGCCGGAGGGGCATCAGCGTCTCCCGCAAGAAGCGCTCGCGCTCACGCGCGATGACCATCCGGTTGCGGGCTCGCCGCACCAGCGCGCGGAGGCGGATCGCGCGCGCCGCGTACTCCTGCTCGAGCACGCCGAAGCGCGCCTCTTGCGCCATCAGCGCGCCCTGGCCCTGGCCGAAGATCGGCAGGGTCACCTCGAGCGCAGGCCCTACGCTCCACTCCTGGTCTTCGCGCCGCAGCGCCACACCGGCGCGGATCGCGGGCAGCGCCGACGCGGTCCGCGCGAGCACCACGCGCTGGCCGGCGG
>JAEZBP010000982.1 GCA_023427125.1 Pseudomonadota bacterium
CGCTCGAGGATCTGGAGCTGCGTCGCCGGCGCGCCCTTCAGCTCGAGGACGCCGAGCGCCCGCGCGATCGCGTCGGCGTCGTGCAGCGTGCGCTCCACCCGGGCCGGCGCGCGCACCGGATAGCGCGCGAGGCTCACGAGCAGCTCACCGGTGTCATCCTCCAGCACGGCGTCGCTCCATCGCACGACGTGGGCGGTGCTCGCGTACGACGGCGGCTCACCCGTGAAGATCGAGCACGCGATGTTGTAGCCGAGCACGCGCTCCTCGCCGAAGGGCGACTCGAGCGGGCTCACGGAACGGAGGATCCCCGCGACGCGCACGCTGCGGCCGCGCTCGACCGACGGGAGCTCGGAGATGGCGATGACGCGCACGCGGGCGAGCATACTCTCGCGCGCGTCGCGGCGTCGGGTGTACCTTCCGGCTCGAGCTGTCGCCTCGGCGGCTCGCCTCGGCATCGGTGGCGAGCTAGCTCGAGGGAGGCCGCGGAGCTCGGCCTGCGCATGCCGGAGACAGAGAGGACGGGCGGTCGTGGGCTACAACGTTCGAGCATACGCGGTGGATCTGGACCGGCTTCGCAGCCTGGTCGGCTCGGGCGACGAGTCGCTCATCGCGACGCTCGTGAGCGAGCACGCGCACACGCTCCGAGAGGTCGACCGCCTCGACCTTGGCACAGCGGAAAGCGCACCCTCCGCGGCCGAGGCGCTCGCCCAGCTCGTGCACGGCCGCATGGACGACGGAGAGTCGAACTTCAAGTACGGCTACGCGCTCGAGCTCGCGTGTCGCCAGCTGGGTCAGGAGCTCTCGAACCAATATTGGTCTCAGATGCACGGCGAGTGGTTCGACGCCGTGGAGGACGCGTTCACCGAGCTCGGCGGAAAGACCAAGGTGTCGAACGACGTGTTCTGGTCGGGCCCGCCGGTCGAGCTCCCCTTCATCGACGACTTCCCGGCGATCGGCACCGTGCGGGCCGAGGGTGTGAAGCCGCTCCTCGCAGAGCTCGACGACGCGCTCACCAAGGCGCGCAGCTCGCAAGCGCACGCGGCGCTCCGCGAGCTTCACGGGTGGCTGCTCATCGCCGATCGCGACGCGCTCGGCATCGTGACCTTCTACTACTGAGTTGGCTGTGCGCGCGCTGTGTTTGCTTGGCGCGCGCTTCGCGAGCGCGCGGTCGAGCGGCACGGACTTTCCGTCCTGTCGGCGCTGCCCGTCCCCGGTGTCCAGCCGAGGGTGAACGCTCCGCTCGGGTTCCACGTACTGGCGGCGACCCGCTGGCGCTTCCCACCCCCGGTGTCCAGTCAGCCGGAACCGCTCCCCTCGGCGTTCCACGAGCACCGTGATTTCGCGACAGCCTCTGATCTGATTCGACTCGAGTTGGCCGTCGGCGGGAAGCCGCTCCTCTCGACGCGCCGTATCCGTGGCCGGACGGGAGCTGCTATGAAGCGAGCGCCGTGGGGAGAATCGCCAGCGCCGCCCTGATCGCCTGCGCGCTCTCGTGCGGGCTCGCTCGCGCGCAGGAGCCCACCCCGCACGCGGAGCCCGACATCGACGTGGGCGCCCTCTACGCGCGCCTCCGGCCCTCGTTCGTCGTGATCCGCTGCATGGGCGAGCGCTTCGGGACCGGCTTCGGCTTCGGCCTGCGGGGCCGGGTGGCGACGGCGCGGCACGTCGTCGACTGCCCCCGCTCGCTCGCGGCCGAGCTGGCCGACGGCTCGCTGGTGGCGGTGCGGGTCGTCGCGATGAGCGACACGCACGATCTCGCGCTCCTCGAGCTCGTGGGGCCCCGCGCGCGCCTCGTCCCGCCGCTCGAGGTGAGCACCACCGAGGCCGCGGTCGGCGACGACGTGATGAGCGTCGGCTTCCCGGTCGGCCCCGAGGGCGACGGCCCGCACGACCTCGCGGTGACGCGCGGCGTGCTCGCGCAGCGCACGGCCGATCGCGTGATCCACGACGCCCTCATCTCGCCGGGCAGCTCGGGCGGCCCGGTGCTCGATCGCGAGGGCCACGTGATCGCGGTCAGCGTCGCGGTCCCGAGCGGATCGTCGGTCGCGCTCGCCGTGCCGATCGAGCTCCTGCGCGAGCTCCATCGAGAGACGGCGCGCGACGCGGGCGATCCGCGCGACGTCTTCGATTTCGGCCTCGACGTCGGGGTCGTCTACGCCTTCGCCGACGTCCACCCGTTCCACTTCATCGGGCTCGAGGTCGGCCTCTCCGCCAGCGTGTTCGATCAGATCGTCGCGACGCTGCGCGGCGTCGCGCTCATCCGCTTTCCCCAGACGCTCGAGGAGGGCGGCGTGCTGATCGAGGGCACCCGCTTCGCGGGCGAGGTCGACTTCGGCTATCGCCTGCGCATCGATCGCTTCCCGCTCGTCTTCGAGCTCGCCGCCGGGCTCTCGATCGGCAACGAGCGCGTCTCCGAGGCGCGCCAAGAGCTCATGCTCGTCGACCCGAGCTGCGATCCGGCCATCGAGCGCTGCGCGATCCGCCTCTTCGGCGTGCGCACCGAGCGCGACGAGCTCCTCGCGCGGCCCCTCCTCACGCTGCGCGTGACGCTCGGGCCGCTCACCCTCGCGTACGCCGCGCTCTTCGACGTCGAGCGCGTCGAGGCGACCGAGCACCGCTTCACTCTGCGGCTCGGGATCTTCTGAGCGTCACCCGAGCGGGCGCACGGGGATGCGCGGGGCGCGGACCGACGCGACGCCGATGCGCTCGAGGTGGCCGAGCACCGTGAGGACGGTGTGCTCGTCGAAGGCGTCCCCCACGATCTGCAGCCCGACCGGGAGGCCGGCCTCTCCGCTGCCGACCGGTGCCGTGCCGCACGGGAGACCGGTGAGGTTGCCGAGGAACGCGAAGCGGCACGCGGCGGCGAGCGCGGGGGTGTCGGCGAAGCCGTTTCTCATCTCCGCGTCGGTCACGCTCGGCGCGACGCCGACCGTGGTGGGGAGCGCCAGCACGTCGACCTCGCGCAGCAGATCGGCGGTGTCCTGGCGCAGCGTCGCGCGCAGCCGCTGCATCTCGAGGTAGTCGTCGGGCTTCATCGCCGAGAGCAGCCGGCAGAGGAGCTGGAGGTCCGGGCCCATCGCGTCGAAGTGCTCGCGGCGCGCGTGGAGGAGCGACACGTAGGTCTCGAGGCCGATCGTCGGGTAGCCCATGCCGGGCGCGTGGGGCGCGAGCGCGAGCTCGACCTGCACCAAGACGGCCCCCTCTCTCTCGAGCGCCTCGAGCGCGTGGCGGCAGGCCTTGCCCACCGACGGATCGGCGGCGTCGAGCTCGCCTTCGAGCACACCGATGCGCAGGCCCTCGACGCCGCGGGTGAGCGCGCCGGTCAGCTCGCCGCGCTCGAGCGCGGGGGTCTGGTGCGTCAGCACATCCTCCGGATCGGCGCCGCTCGCGATCTCGAGGAAGACCGCGAGGTCGTGGGCAGACGCGCCGATCGGGCCGAGGTGCGCCACGGTGCCGCCGCACCCCGCGCCGTGGCGCGAGATGCGCCCGAAGGTCGGCTTGATGCCGAAGACGCCGTTGAACGAGGCGGGGATGCGGATCGATCCTCCTCCGTCGACCCCGAGCGCGACCGGCGCGAGGCCGCTCGCCACCGCGACGCCGCTCCCGCTCGAGCTCCCGCCCGGCAGGCGATCGGCGGCGTGGGCGTTGCGCGGCATCTCGCGGAGCGAGTTCCCGCCGAGCGGCGACATCCCCATCTCGGTCATCGCGGTGTGCCCGAGGATGATCGCGCCCGCGGCGCGCAGGCGCCGCACCGCGGTGGCGTCGGCGGCCTCGGAGCGACGCGGGATGAACGAGGTCCCGAGGCGGAAGCCGAAGCCCTCGATGTCGACCTCCTCCTTGATCGGCACCGGCACTCCGTCGAGCGGGCCGAGGGGCTCGCCCTTGGCCCAGCGCGCGGCGCTCGCCTTCGCGTCCCGCATCGCGCTCTCCGCCGCCAGCTCGGAGAAGCACGACATCGGCGGGCTCGCGCTCGCGAGCCGGCGCGCCTCGGCCAGCGCGCGTTCGATCACCACCTCGACCTTGGCCTCGCCCGACCGATAGCGCTCCTGCCAGCCGCGGGCGCTCGGCAAGAGGCTCGAGGGCTCCGGCGCGGCGAGCTCGGCGGGCGCGCGCTCGCGCCGATCGCGCGCGCGGATCGGGCGAGCGTGGAGCGGCAG
>JAEZBP010000951.1 GCA_023427125.1 Pseudomonadota bacterium
GGGCATGCCCCCGGCAGCGCGCCGCTGCCTGCTCGAGGCCGTCCGCGCCGTCGCGGTGCGCCCCGCCCCGCGCGGCGCCGTGCTGGTCCGCGTCGTCTATCAGCGCCGTTGACAGCTCTGGCTCGCGGCGCGCCGAGGGGCCGCCGCGCGAGCGTCAGGGCGTCAGGTGGATGTCGAGCTCGAACGTCGCGGGGCCACCGAGCTCCGCGGCGTCGAGGCCGAGATAGACGGGGTTGGTGGCAGCGCCGGTGTTCGTCCACTCGATCTGTTCGGGGCCCGAGGAGGAGCCGTCGGACTGGTCGAGGCACGACGAGAGGACGGGGCAGTTGTCGAGGAGATAGAGGACTCCGTCGCCGGCATGTCGGTAGACGGCGCGCAGCGTCTGCCCCGGCGCGACCTCCACGCGGACGAAGCCATCGCGCTCCGGCGCGGAGAGCCCGCACGCCGAGGAGTGCTCGTTGAAGTTGGACGAGAGCGTCCCGCGGTAGAGCCCGGCCGGCGTGGTGGTGCTCGGGCAGAACGTGGGCCAGAGCACCGCGCGCGTCACCCCCACGTCGGTCTCCGCGCCCGCGTCGGAGTCGATGCCCGCATCCGCCCCGCCGTCGCTCGCGACCGGCGCGCCGCCGTCCCCGCCGGCGTCGTTCAGCGACGCGTCCGCCGTCGAGGCGTCCGGCATCGACGCGTCCGGCATCGACGCGTCCGGCATCGAGGCGTCGTGAGCCGACGCGTCGTGAGCCGACCCATCGAGCGTTGCGCCGCCGTCGTCCCGCGCTGCGGCGTCGATCGCCGCGTCGACGCTCCCTGCGTCCGGCGTCCCGTCTGGGCCACAGCCGATCGCGACGAGGATCACCCACGTACCAAGCGCTCTCTTCATCGGCCTGCCATCCCTTCAGAGCTGCTTGACGAGCACTCGCGAGCGGCGGGTCTTGTCGTAGCTGGTCTTGCGCCGCGACGGCAGCTCGCGCACCGGCTTGGGCACGAAGCCGCGCTCCTGGAAGAAGTGGGCGCTGCGCGTCGTGAGCACGAAGAGCCGCTCGACGCCGAGCGACCTCGCCCGCGCCTGCATGAACTCGAGCAGGGCCTCGCCGCGACCGGTCTCGCGGTAGCGCTCGTGGATGGCCACGCAGTAGAGCTCGGCCATCTTCTCGTCGGGGAAGTGCTCGAGCGCAGCGCAGCCGATGATCATGCCGTCGCGCTCGACGATGATGAAGCGATCGAGCTCCATCTCGAGGCGCTCGCGGCTCCGGCGCACGAGGATGCCGTCCTCCTCGAGCGGGCGCAGGAGCGCGGAGAGCGAGCCGATGTCCTCGAGGCGCGCGGGGCGCATGTCCTCGTAGGCCTCGGTCGTGACCAGCGTGCCCTCGCCCTCCCGCGTGAAGAGCTCGCTCAGGAGCGCGCCGTCGCGCCGCCGATCGACGAGGTGCCCGCGGCGCACGCCCTCGCGCACCGCGCGCGCCGCGGCGGCGAGGTGCTTGCGCACGTCGGGGGTGTTCAGGCTCTTCTTGTCGAGGATCTCCTCGGCCTTGGCCGGCGTGATCTGCGTGATGATGCGGCGGCGCTTGTCGAGCACGCCCTTGGCCTCGACGAGGCCGATGAGCTTGTCGGCCTTGAGCGCGACCGCGACCGCGCGCGCGACGTCGTGGGAGTTGAGGTTGAAGGACTCGCCGGTCGGCGAGAAGCCGAGGGGGCTGACCAGGACGAGCGCGCCCGAGGCGAGCTGGCGCTCGATGCCGTCGGCGTCGACGCGGCGCACGTCGCCGGTGAAGAGGTAGTCGGTGCCGTTGCGGACGCCCATCGGGCGCGCGGTGACGAAGTTGCCGTCGGCCACCCGGATGCGCGCGCCGGCCATCGGCGTGTTCGCGGCGCCCATCGAGAGCAGCGAGATGAAGCGCGCGCGCGCCGCGCCGACCGCCTCGTGCACGCAGGTGAGCGTCGCGCGATCGGTCACGCGGATCTCGTTCGCGAAGCGCGCCTTGATGCGCTTCTCCTTCAGGCGCTTCTCGATCTGGGTGCGGGTGCCGTGCACGACCACCACCCGAACGCCGAGCGCGTGCACGAGCGCGATGTCGTGCATCAGGTGCTCGAAGCCCTTCTCGGTCGCGGCCTCGCCGCCGACCATGAAGACGAAGGTGCGCCCGCGGTGGCCGTGGATGTACGGCGCCGCGATGCGGAAGCTCTCGACGAAGGCGAGGCTCACGCCGCACCTCTCACGCAGAAGCGCTCGATGGCGCCCCGCAGGATCGCGATCGCCGGGTCGATGTGCGCGAGCGGCAGGTGCTCGTTCGGCTGGTGCGCCACCGCGATGTCGCCCGGCCCGAGCACGACCGTGTCCATGCCGAGCTCGGTCAGATAGGGCGCCTCGGTGCCGAAGGAGACGCCGATCGACGAGTGGCCGGTGAGCGCTTCGACCGCGCGGATCAGCTCGGCGGTGGCCGGCGTCTCGAAGGCCGGCGCGCCGTGGGTCAGCGAGGAGTGCGCCGCCGTGACGCCCGAGCCGTCGATGGCGCGGGCGACGCGCCGGTGGATCTCGGAGCGGACCGCGTCGAGGCTCATGCCGGGCAGGACGCGCACGTCGTAGTCGAGCGTGCAGCGGCCGCAGATGCGGTTCGGGTTGTCGCCGCCCTCGATGCGGCCGAGGTTCATCGTCGGCGTCGGCGGCTCGAAGCTCGGGTCGGCGTGCTTGGACGCGAGCTCGGCGCGCAGCTCGCGCATCGCGCCGATCGCGTCGGCCATCGCGTCGAGCGCGCTCGCGCCGTAGCGAGGATCGCTCGAGTGGCCGCTCCGGCCTCTCAGCTCGAGCCGCTCCATGCCGCAGCCCTTGTGCATGCGGACCGGCGTCAGGCCGGTGGGCTCGCCGATGATCGCGCGGCGCGCGCGGGGCTTGCCCGCCGAGACCAGCGCGCGGGCGCCGTCCATCCCGCACTCCTCGTCGGCGGTCGCGAGCACGATGAGCGGCTCCTTCAGGTCGGCGTCGTCGAACGCGCGCGCCGCCTCGATCGCGATGGCGAGGAACGACTTCATATCGGCGGTGCCGAGGCCGTAGAGCGCGCCGGCCTCCTCGCGCACCCGGAAGGGATCGCTGGCCCAGAGGCCCTCGTCGAAGGGGACGGTGTCGGTGTGCCCGGAGAGGACGAGCCCGCCGGCTCCGCGGCCGCGCGTCGCGATGAGGTTGGCCTTGCCCGGCGAGAGCTCGAGCAGCTCGACCGCGAAGCCCTCGTGCTCGAGCCACTCCGCGAGCAGGTCGATCACGGGCCGGTTCGGCAGATCGAGCGCGGGATCCACCGCGCTCACCGAGGGCGTGGCCACCAGCCGTTCGATCATCGCGCGCACCGAGAGCTTCGCCATGGCCGCACCGTCTACCCGGTCGCGCGCGCTTTTCAAGGAGCCTCGACGCGCGCGCCAATGGGTCCTAAGTCTCGCGGCTCATGGCCGACGACCTCCCCCACCGCTCGATCGTGAAGGCTTCGCCCGACGCGCAGCCGGAGCGCTACATCGCGTTCCTCCACGGGATCCTGGGCCAGGGGAACAACTGGCGCGGGATCGCGCGGCAGCTCGTGAAGGCGCGGCCGGACTGGGGCGCGGTGCTGGTGGATCTGCGCGCGCACGGCGACTCGCGGCACCTGTCTCCGCCCGACTCGCTCGCCGCCGCGGCCGACGACGTGGCGAGGCTCGCGCGCACGCTGCCGATCGGCGCGGTGCTCGGGCACAGCTTCGGCGGCAAGGTCGCGGTCGCGCTGCTCGAGCGGATGCGGGTCCCGACCCTCTTCGTCGTCGACTCGCAGCCGGGCGCCCGGCCCGATCGGCGCGGCTCCGAGGGAACGATGGCGGTGGTGCGCATGCTCGCCGAGCTGCCGGACCGCTTCGACTCGCGCGACGCGTTCAAGGCGCACGTGAACGCGGCCGGCTACGGCGACACCATGGCCAGCTGGCTCGCGATGAGCCTCGACCGTGTGGAGGGTGGCTTCCGCTTCGGGCTCGAGGTGCCGCGCATCGAGGCGCTGCTCGATGATTACTTCGCGCGCGATCTCTTCCCGCTCCTCGATCCGCCGCCGGCCGGGACGGATGTGCACCTCGTCATCGGCGGGCGCTCGAGCGTGTGGTCGGAGGACGAGCGCGAGAGGGCGGGGGCGCTCCGAGCGCGGCAGCCGGGGGCGGTGCACGTGCACGTGCTCGAGCGCGCGGACCACTGGGTGCACGTGGACGATCCCGAGGGGCTCTTCGCGATCGTCGAGAGTGCGCTCTCACCATCCTCACGCAGCGGAGCGAGCAAGTGATCGACGTCGATGTCGCGGTGATCGGAGGCGGCCCTGCCGGCGTGGCGGCGGCGAAGGAGGCGGCGCGCGCGGGGATGGCGGTCGCGCTGGTCGACGC
>JAEZBP010001089.1 GCA_023427125.1 Pseudomonadota bacterium
CGCGACGCCGAGACCACCGCGCACTTCCGCCGCTTCGCGAGGGTGCACGAGGCGCTCAAGCCCGAGCTGCTCGCGCTCGCCGACGAGGCCGCGGTCAGCTCGATGCCGATCGTGCGCCACCTCGCGATGGTCTTCCCCGACGACGCCGGGAGCCGCGCGATCTCGGATCAGCTGATGCTCGGCGACGATCTGCTGGTCGC
Source organism: Pseudomonadota bacterium (assembly GCA_023427125.1). Classification (GTDB taxonomy): domain Bacteria; phylum Myxococcota_A; class Polyangia; order Polyangiales; family Sandaracinaceae; genus JAEZBP01. The sequence continues at coordinate 201 of JAEZBP010001089.1, forward strand.
GCCGGTGGTCACGCAGGGCGCGACACGCCGCGAGGTCTACCTCCCGCCCGGCGCGTGGTTCCACGTCTTCACCGGTGAGGCCTTCGACGGCCCCGGCACGGTGACCGTCGACGCCCCGCTCGGCACCCCGCCGGTCTTCGCGCGCGGCGAGGACCGCGCCGATCTGCGCGCGATCGAGTGAACAGTCTCTGAGCTGATGAGCATCGTCACGACGTCCTCGCTCGGTTCGACGGAGGTCGGGTAACGGTCTAAATTTGGACCATGGCGCGCAAGGACCTCGAGCTCGCGACGGACCTCGTCCCCATCGGAGAGTTCCGCAGCCGGACGGCCACGCTCATCGAGGCGATGAGGGACGAGGGGCGCACGCTCGTTATCACGCAGAACGGTAAGGCCGCGGCGGTCGTCATGTCGCCGCAGGACTTCGACGCGCTCCGCTACCGACAGCGCTTCGTGGAGGAGGTGGCCCGCGGCCTGGCAGACGTCGACGCAGGGCGAACGCAGACGAGCGCGCAGGTCCGCAACGCGCTGCGGAAGCGGCGCCGGGGGTCGTGAGTGAAGCTCGTCTGGACCGCGACTGCGATCGCGCGCCTCGAGCTCATCGAGGACTACATCGCGGCGGACGATCCCGACGCGGCGGCGCGCTTCGTGGACGCGATCATCGAGGTCGGAGACAGCTTGGCGGACTCGCCCTCGAGGGGCCGCAACGTCCCGGAGCTGCCGGGGGCCGGCCTCCGCGAAGTGATCCATCGTGGATACCGCATCGTGTATCGGCCCACGTCGAAGCAGGTCGAGATCCTCACGGTGTTCGAGGGGCACCGGCTCTTGCGCGATGACGAGCTGCCCTGAGCGGGGCGCGCAGGATGCGGCCGCGCGGCACCCCGCCCGTCTTCTCACCGGCAGGACCGCGCCGAACCCGGTTGCCTGGCCAGGTTGGCCAACGTACGCTGAGCATGTGACCAAGGTGAACATGCAGGAGGCCAAGACGCGCTTGTCTCAGCTCGTCGCGGCCGCCGAGCGCGGGGAGCGCGTGGTCATCTGCCGGGACGGCGAGGCCGTGGTCGAGCTGCGTCCGCTGCCTCGTGGGCTCGCTCGCACCAAGATCGACACGAGCGATCTCGGGCCGCCGATCGGGCGCGCCGAGGCGCTCGCTCCGTTGGCTCTCGAGGATTGGGCCGACTGGTCAGGCTGACGTCCGCTCGATGCTGCTCCTCGACACGTGCACCCTGCTGTGGCTGGTCAGCGATCGCGACCAGCTCTCGCCGACGGCGGCGGGCGCGATCGATCAGGCCCGCGAGGTCTTCGTGTCGTCGGCCTCGGCCTTCGAGATCGGTACGAAGTATCGCCAGGGCAAGCTCCGCCTCGCGCTCCCTCCGCGCGACTGGTGGGCGGCGGCGAGCGCGCGGCTCGAGCTCACCGAGCTGCCCATCACCGCGCAGATCGCGTTCGCGTCGACGTCGCTGCCTACCGAGCTCGTCGTGGAGGGTCGCACCGTGGAGCACCGCGATCCGGGCGACCGCTTCATCGTCGCGACCGCATCTCTCCACGGCCTCACCGTCGTGACGCCCGACGCAAAGATCACGGCGTATCCCGGTACTTCGATCTGCTGGTGAGTCAGGGCAGGGCGACGCCGAGGTCGGCGAGGGCGAGGTCGACGAGGCCGGCCCAGCCCTGGTTCGCCAGCGGGCTCGCGGGGCTCGGGTGCAGGATGCGGCCGACGCGTGGGCCTGCGCCGCCGAGCACGGCGCGGGCGCGCTCCTCGGCGAACTTGCCGACGCCGACGACGACCTCGGGACGGAGCGCGTCGAGGGTGTCCGCGAGCGCGCGATCGCAGGCGGCGAAGAGCGGCACCCGCTCGCTCGCCGGGAGCTTCTCGGGGACGCGGTTGCGACCGCTCTCCTCCATGAAGACCAGGGGGCAGTAGTTGTGGATGAAGAAGCGGGCGAAGAAGCGCTCGGCGGTGCCGAAGCGATCGCGCGCCCAGCCCCAGACCCGCGTGCCGCTCACCTCGGTGCGGGTGGACGCGAAGCCCGTGATGCGTCGCTTCGGGTGCTCGCGCGGAGGCCTGCCGACCTCGCCCTCGATGCCGAGCCAGCCCTTCACGAAGCTCGGGTCGCCGAAGGGGACGCCGGTCTGCGCCATCCCGAAGGGGCCGGGGTTCATGCCGACGAAGACGACCTCCTTGGGCGCCGCCCCGTAGCGCTCGAGGTAGCGCTCGTGCGGGGCGCGCGCGTAGGTCAGCGGGTCGTAGACGAAGGCGACCGGGGGCGCGAAGGTGAGGGCGTCCACCTCTCTCGCGAGCCGCCGGCTGATGCGGACGAGGCGCTTGCTCAACGCTCAACGCGCGCGCGGCTCAGCGCGCCTGGTAGAGGCTGAGCCCGCCGACGTAGAGGAAGCCGGCCATGAAGAGGACGAGGAAGGGGATGCTCGCCCACGCGCCGATGTACACCGCGAGCGCGATGGCCCCGATGAAGTAGAGCCCGAAGCCGACCTCGAGGAGCGCGTAGAAGCTCTTGCCGGCCTTGTACTTCTTCTTCGTCCAGGTCTCGGTGCTGCGGGTCACGCCGTGCTTGGGCGTGCGCACGAACTCGGTGTCGCGCCCGAAGAGCCCCTCGATCACCGCGCGCGCGTTGTTCAGCGAGAGCCCGATGCCGAGCGCCATCATCAGCGGGAGCCGGCCGACCGCCTCCCAGAGGTCGCTGTAGAGCGCGCGGTGCGTGGTCAGGTAGAAGAGCACGATCGAGCCGCTGGTCGCCGCGAAGAGCGGGATGTCGAGCAGGAGCAGCTCGGGCGCGGTCATGCCCTGGCGGAGCATCATGTTCGGGATCTGCAGGAGCGCGAGGACGATCAGGAAGACGTAGGCGAAGTTGTTCGTGAGGTGGAAGAGCGCCTCGATCTTCACGTGGAGCGGGAGCTTCGCGCGGAGCACAATCGGCAGGAGCTTTTTCGCGGTCTGCGCCGAGCCCTTGGCCCAGCGGAACTGCTGGGTCTTGAAGCTGTTCATCTCGCAGGGCACCTCGGCCGGCGCGAGCGCGTCGGGGACGTAGACGAAGCGCCAGCCGCGCAGCTGCGCGCGGAAGCTGAGGTCCATGTCCTCGGTCAGCGTGTCGTGCTGCCAGCCGCCGGCGTCGATGATCGTCGACTTGCGCCAGACGCCCGCGGTGCCGTTGAAGTTGAAGAAGCGGCCCGACCGATTGCGCGCGATGTGCTCCACCACGAAGTGGCCGTCGAGCATCATCGACTGCACGCGCGTGAGCATCGAGTAGTCGCGGTTCAGGTGGCCCCAGCGCGCCTGCACCATGCCGACCGTCGCGTCGGTGAAGTGGTGCACCAGATCCATCAGGATGCTCGGCGTCGGCACGAAGTCCGCATCGAAGACGAGGAGGTAGTCGCCCCTCGACTGCTTCAGCCCGTTCTCGAGCGCGCCGGCCTTGTAGCCGGTGCGGTCGGTCCGGTGGATATAGACCGCGTCGAAGCCGCGCTCGCAGAGCTCCTCGACCTTCGCCTTGGCGATCGAGCGGGTCTCGTCGGTCGAGTCGTCGAGGACCTGGATCTCGAGCTTGTCCTTCGGGTACTCGATGCCGGCGACGCTCTCGATCAGCCGCTCGGCGACGTAGAGCTCGTTGAACATCGGCAGCTGCACGGTGACCACCGGCAGCTCCGTGAAGCGCGTCTTCGGCTGGGGGGCCCGCTTGTGGTGCTTCCAGTAGAGGAAGACGAGCTGCCCGCGGTGGAAGCCGTAGATGGCGAGGATCGTGAGGGTCAGGAGGTACAGCCCGATGACGAAGACTTCCATGTCGACTCCGGCCCCCGCGACCCCCGAACGGCCCATCCTATGGGCAGGCGCACACCGGCGTCCTCTATACGACAGGAAGTGTCATCGAAATGTAAATCGTTGTACCGCTTCGTACCGATCCGTCCGAGATCCCGTGCAATTTCGCGATCCGCCTCCCCCGATGTACCAAGCTTGCACGTTTGATCCCTCGTGGCGGCGCCTAAGCGGGCCGCGGCGCGATCGTCAGAGGACGGGCCACCAGCGCTCGGGCAGGCCGGTGGTCTGCGCGAGGGCGGCGAGGTCCATGCTGATCGCGACCGAGACGTGGATCAGGAAGCCGCTCCAGATCGAGCGGGTGCGCAGCGCGAGCGTCCCGAGCACCACGCCGGCGAGGATGGCGGCCAGCGTCTCCAGGAACGGCTTGCCGAAGTGGATCATGCAGTAGGGCACGACCATCGCGTAGATCGCGTGCGAGCCCATCGAGCGCTTGGCGGCCTTCAGCCAGAAGCCGCGGAAGAAGAACTCGAGCGAGAAGAACTGCGCCGCGTAGAGCAGCTCCCAGGCCCAGAAGTCGTACCAGCTGCGCGAGGCGTGCCGGTAGAACGGGTAGTACTGGTTGAACGACTCGTCGAAGCTGACGACGACGACCGACACGAGCACGATCGCGAAGAAGAGCCCGTAGATCCAGGCGTGCTTCAGGAAGCCGGCCGTCGCGAGGCCGTAGTCGGCGAGGCGCTCGCGCAAGACGAGCTTCACGACCAGCGCCGGCAGGAGGAAGAAGCCGAGCACCCGCCAGCCCGACCACCACACGAAGTCGGTCAGCTCGCGGAAGGGGGAGTAGCGGATCGTGTACCAGATGCCGTCCTGCGGGCCCGGAGCGTCAGGCGGCGCCATCGTGTCGAGGAACTGCCGGAGCGAGGTCACGGCGTTCGGCGGTGGCGTCCCGTGACCGAGGTACTCCATCAGCCCCAGGCACACGGCGCCCGTGCTGAACACCACGATCGGCCGCCAGTCGTAGCCCGCCTCGCCCCGCGCTGCGCGCTCGCGCGCCGCCTCCGCGTCGAGCTCCCGCCACGTGTCGTAGAAGAAGCGCTTCGGGTTGAGCTCGGCGAGGATGTCGAGCTTCGGCCGCTCGAGCGCGAAGGGCGGCTCGCTCGAGCCTTGGCGCTGGAGGCCGACGATCGAGAGCGCGATGCCGGCGAAGACCATCGCCACGGCGAGGAGCGGCAGGTAGCTCGCGCTCTCGAAGAGCTCCCGCGCCTCGACCCGCAGGAGGACGCACGGATAGACGAGCGCCGCCGCGCCCGCGGTGATCAACAGCGCTCCCGGGAGCGCGAAGGGCCAGCTCGATCGCGCGGCCGGCGCCGGGCTCGGGGCGGCGTCGATCTTCGCGGCGGTGGCAGCTCTCGCGTCGCGCGGCCCTCCGCGCGCAGCCTGGTTCTTGGCGCGGGCCATGGTCGGGAGCCGACCTACATCGACCCGATCGCGGCGTCGAGGCGGGCGAGGGTGCGCTCCTTGCCGAGCACGACCATCACCTCGAAGAGCCCCGGGGTCGCGGTCCGGCCGCTCAGCGCCACGCGCACCGCCTGCGCGTACTCCTTGAACGTGATCCCTCGGCTCGCCATCCACTCGTTCGTCGCGGCCTCGAGCGTCGCGGCGTCGAACGCGTCCACGCCGGCGACCAGCTCGCGGAAGCTCGCGAGGTTCTCCTTCGCGGCCGGCACCAGGAACTTCGCGCGCGCCTTCTCGTCCATGACCGGCGCCTCGCGGAAGTAGTAGTCGATCATGTCGGCCACCTCGGCGAGCGTCTGCGCGCGCACCCGCACCGACTCGACCGCGGGGACGAGCCGCGGATCGCTCGGGTCGACGGAGAGCCCGCGCGCCGCGATGAAGGGCTGCGCCTGCGCGGCGATCGCCTCACCCGGCATCAGCCGCAGGTGGTGCGCCTGGACGTGCAGAAACTTCTTCTCGTCGTAGCGCGCGCCCTCCTTGCCGACGTTTTTCCAATCGAACGCCGCGATCAGCTCCTCGCGCGTGAAGAGCTCCTGGTCGCCGTGGCTCCAGCCGAGCCGCGCGAGGTAGTTGAGCACCCCGTCCGGCACGAACCCGCGCTCGCGATAGGCCTCGACCGAGCCCGCCCCCTCGCGCTTGCTCATCTTCTTGCCGCGCTCGTCGAGGATCATCGGCAGGTGCGCGATCTCCGGCACCTTCGCGCCGAGCGCCTGATAGAGCAGCACCTGCACCGGCGTGTTGATCATGTGGTCGTCGCCCCGCGCGACGAGCGTGATGCCCATCGTGAGGTCGTCGACGACGCAGCCGAAGTTGTAGAGCGGCACGCCGTCGCGCCGCATCAGCACCTCGTCCTGCATCTCGCTGTGCGCGATGTCGATGCGGCCCTTCACGAGGTCGTCCCACCCGGTCGAGCCCGTCTCCGGCACCTTGATGCGGTAGACGTAGTCCTTGCCCTCGGGCCAGTCGGTCGGCCCCTTCTCACGCCACCATCCCGGGTACTTGAACCCCTTCTTGCCGGTGCGCGCCTCGTGCTCGGCGCGCGCCGCCGCGAGCTCCTCCTTGGTCGCGTAGCAGCGGTACGCGTGCCCGCTCTCGACCAGCCGATCGGCATACTCGCGATAGAGCCCGAGCCGCTCGGTCTGGAAGTAAGGCCCGTTCGGCCCGCCGACGTGCGGCCCCTCGTCCCAGTCGAGGCCGAGCCAGCGCATCGCGTCGAAGATCGCCTGCACGCTCTCGGGCGTGCTGCGCTCGCGGTCGGTGTCCTCGATGCGCAAGACGAAGGTGCCGCCGTGCTTGCGCGCCCAGAGCCAGTTGAAGAGCGCGGTGCGCGCGCCGCCGATGTGCAGATACCCGGTCGGCGAGGGCGCAAAACGGACGCGAACGTCGCTCATGACGGCGGGCGCATAGCACAGCTCCGTGTTCTTGGCTCCGCGATCGGGGATCTACGTACTCGAGGTCAGCCTTGACCCCCACACGCATGGACAGCAAGCTCCGCCTCCCTCCGCGCATGGCAACACGCAGCAAGAGCGCCGCGCGCGTCCGTCACGAGGCCGATGTGCCCTTCGGCGAGCGCATGTCGATCGGGCGCTACGCCCTGGGCAACGGCCTGCGCGTGCTCCTGCTCGAGGATCACGCCGCCCCGCTCGTCGCGTACCACTCGTGGTTCCGGGTCGGCTCGCGCTACGAGGAGCCGGGCAAGACGGGCCTCGCGCACTTCTTCGAGCACCTGATGTTCAACGAGACGTCGAGCTTCCCGCAGGGCGAGTTCGATCGGCTCATCGACGCGGCCGGCGGGGAGAGCAACGCCGCGACCTGGATCGACTGGACCTACTACCACGAGGCGCTGCCCCGGGAGGAGCTCGACGTCGCGATCCGGCTGGAGTCCGATCGCATGGCGAACCTGGTGGTGCGCCGCCCGCAGGTCGAGAGCGAGCGCGAGGTCGTCATGAACGAGCGGCGCATGTCGGTCGAGGACGACGTCTACGGCGCGACCGGCGAGGCGCTGCACGCGCTGGCGTTCGGCCGGCAGCACCCGCACGGCTGGCCCACCATCGGCTGGATGGCGGACATCGAGGGCTATCGCGTCCGCGACTGCCAGCAGTTCTATCGCACATGGTACGCGCCGAACAATGCCACGATCGTGGTGGTCGGCGACTTCGACACGAAGGACGTCCTCGCCCGCATCGAGGCCGCGTACGGCGCGATACCGGCCTCGAAGCTGCCGGCGCGCCCGCTCCCCGCGCCGAGCCGCCAGCGCAAGGAGCGGCGCGCCACGATGAAGTGGCCGACGCCCTCGGAGAAGCTGAGCGTCGCGTGGCACGCGCCCGGGCACGTCGACTACGACTCCGCGGTGCTCGAGGTGATCGACGAGCTCCTGACCGGCGGTCGCAGCGCGCGCCTGCGGCGCCGGCTCGTCGAGGAGCTCGAGCTCGTGGCGGAGCTCCGCGGCGGCGTCACCGGGCTCACCCACGGCGGGCTCTTCGACCTCTCGATCTCGATGCGAGAGGGCGTGCCTGCGGCGAAGGCGCTCGCGGTGATCGACGAGGAGATCGCGCGATTGATCCGCGAGCCGGTCCCCGCCAAGGAGCTGGCGAAGGTGAAGAACCGCGCCGAGCTCTTCTTCCTCTCGGAGATCGAGGGCGTGAACGGCAAGGCCTCACAGATCGGCTTCGCCGACGTCGTCGCGGGTGACCCGGGGCACACCTTCACGCGGTTGGCCGAGCTGCGGCGGGTCAGCGCCGCGGACGTGGCGCGCGTGGCGCGAGAGCGGCTGCGCGACGAGCGCCGCTCGATGGTGCACGTCGTGCCGGACCCCGAGAGCGAGGAGGTGTCGTGAGCGTCGAGCCCTACCGCGGCCCGCACTTCCGCACCGCGGGGGGCATCCCGGTCCACGTCGAGCCCTCGCACGCGCTGCCGCTCGTCGACGTCGAGATCCTCTGCTGTGAGGGCTCGGTGCTCGATCCGCCGGGCCGCGAGGGCCTCACGCGGCTCGCCGCGCAGATGGTCCGCCGTGGCCCCCAAGGCATGAGCGCGGAGGCCTTCGACGAGGCGATCGAGTCGCTCGGCGCGGCGCTCTCGGCGACCATCTCCCCGCACGTCGTGCGCTTCCACGGCTCGGTGATCCGGCGCAACCTCGAGCCCTTTCTGAAGCTGGTCGGGCGGATGCTGGCCAAGCCGGGGCTGCGGGCCAAGGACCTCGCCCGCCAGAAGCGGAAGAACGAGGCCGAGCTCGTCGAGCTGCGCGATCACGATCGCTCGCTTGCGGCGCGCGCGTTCCGCCGGCACCTCTTTCGTGATCATGCCTATGGCCGCCCGGCGAGCGGCACGCTCGAGACGGTCGGCTCCTTCACTCGCGACGAGGTGGCGGCGCAGGTCGAGCGGCTCGTCTGCGCCGAGAACATGCTGGTCGGCGTCGCCGGCGACATCACCGCCGAGGAGCTCGCCCCGCTGCTCGAGCGGGAGCTCGGCGATCTGCGGGCCGGCGCGCCGTGCCGCGTCGAGCTCGGGCCCCCGCGCATCGCGCCGGGGCGCCGGGTGCTCGTCGTCGACAAGGCGCAGCGCAGCCAGACCCAGGTGTACATCGGCACGCTCGGCGCGAGGCTCGCCGAGCCCGACTACCACGCGCTCCTCGTCGCCAACACCGGCTTCGGTGGCACGTTCACCTCGCGCCTCGTGCAGGAGGTGCGCGCCGAGCGCGGCTGGAGCTACGGCGCGGGCAGCAAGCTCGGCGTCGACCGCGAGCGCGAGGCGTGGACGATGTGGACCCATCCGGGCGCCGAGCAGGTGCTCGACTGCCTGCGGCTCGAGCTGGAGCTCCTCGACGCGTGGGTCGGCGAGGGGCTCACCGACGACGAGGTCGCGCGGGCTTCGGACTACCTGGTCAAGAGCCACGCGTTCGATCTCGAGACGGCCGAGAAGCGGCTCGAGCCTCAGCTCGAGACGGCCCTCTACGATCTCCCGCGCGACTACTTTCCGCGCTTCGTCGAGCAGGTCCGCGCGGTCACGACGCGGGCCGCCGCCGACGCGGTGCGGGCGCGCATCGCGAAAGACGATCTCTCGATCGCGCTGGTCGCGACCGCGACCGACGAGCTGATGGCGGGGCTCGCCGCGCTGCCCGGCGTGCGCGCAGTGGACCGCGTTCCCGTCGAGAGCGTGTGAGCCTGCGCACCGAGGGGTGGCGAGCGCCGGAGCCGTCAGACTTCTGACGGCCGCGCGAGGCCCAACGTCCGGAAGAGCTTGAGATTACGGCTCTTTCCGCCGCGAGGTCCGATCGCGCGTCGCGAGGCTGTGACACCCTGTCGCGGCGTCGCGCGATCGTGACGCGGCGTCGTCGACCTGTGAAACCTTCGTGATTTCCAGTACTTGAACGACTCTGTGCGATCCGGGCACGAGACTTGCGGGGGCGCAGCCCGTTCCTGCCCTTGGCGCGCCCGTACGCGGTCGTGCCCGACCTGCCGCTGCGGGTCGTTGACAGCGTGGTCGCGTTAGCGGTTTACTCCGCGGCTCTTGCGGGCTGAGGGGCGAACGCTCAGCGCACTACGCCTCTTCCCCGCTCGCATCGGGCGAGGCGCTCGGAACGGAGATCGGTCGGTGAGGAACGCGACGCTGTCGGTGCTGTGGGTGTTGCTGCTCGGAGCGAGCACGGCCGCGGCTCAGACCGACGACATGGATCCGGGGGGAGACGCGGCGCCGGACGCGCCTGCCGACGAGGCCCCGGCCGATCCGACCATCGACCCGGCCGTGGCCGACCCGGCCGCGGACGACACGGTAGGCGACGACACGGCAGCGAGCGACGCGGCAGCGAGCGACGCGGCAGCGAGCGATCCTGCAGCGGACGACCTCTCGAGCCCCGCCGGCTCGACCGCCGATGAGAGCGCGGCCGAGGCTAGCGCGACCGAGGAGCTCGCGGCGCCCGACGCCGAGGCGAACGAGGAGGCCGAGGAGGAGGAGGAGGCACCTGCTCCGCCCCAGCTGCCGTGGCGCAACTCGTTCTTCTCGTGGACCCACCAGGTCACGTTCAACAGCTTCGTCCGCGACGCGCAGCTCTCCTACAACCCGCTCTACGTTCAGGCCCTCAGCCTGGCCCCGCGGTGGTACCTCGCGCCGACCAGCTACTTCATGGCGATCCAGTCGCTCCAGGTCGAGCTGACCGACAGCGACGGCGACGCGCTGAACCGCGACCCGCAGCTCGGCGACACGGTGATCGAGTTCCGGCAGATGTTCCCCTGGGAAGGCTTCATGTTCATGGGCCAGGCCCGTGTGACCCTGCCCGTCTCGAAGATCAGCCAGGCGGCCCAGGTGTACCTCGGGACCGGTCTCGGCCTCACCGTCGTCCGCCCGATCCCCGAGATCAACCTGACCCTCGCGGGCGTCTTCCGCTGGAGCCACACCTTCGCCGGCAGCAACGTCGCGCGGACGGGCGTCCCCCAGCCGGACAGCTGCCCTGGCGGCCCGATGATCACGTCGGCCGGCGCCGGCATGGCCCCCGAGTTCGCGACCGCGACATGCGACCAGCTCGGCACCGCGTCGACCGGCCGTGACTCGATCCTCTCGGGCTTTTTCGCCACCCTCGCGTTCGACGCGCTCACGATCAACCTGCAGGCGTTCTTCTTCAGCGTGTACGGCCACGAGCTCGCCCCCGCGTACGTGAACGTCGCGACACGCGAAGAGCCGCTCATGATCGCCGACGGCAGCCCGACGCACTGGCGCAACTTCACGTACTTCGCCGTCTCCGTCGGCTATCAGGTCACCTCCTGGCTGAACCTGTCGCTGGGCATCCAGAACAGCCACATCGTCGCCAGCGCATGGAACCCGGACGGCAGCATCCGCAATCCCCTCTTCACCCCCGACACCCAGGCCTTCCTGTCGGCGACCGTGCAGCTCGACACCATCTACACGGAGATGGCGGGCAGCGCGGACGACGGCCTCACGCCCGAAGAGCGCCAGCGCCGGCGCCAGGGTCTGGCCTCCGGTCCGAGCACCGGAGTGGCGTTCTGATGACCTTTCACAAGATGAGCCGTCACAGGCAAGACGAAACTCACGCCCCGGCGGCCCGTACCACGCGGTCGCCGCTTCGGCGTTCTCAGCAAGGCTTTGCTCGTCCTTGGACGTTCCTGGATCCTTTGGAGGCTCCCGCGATGAGGCGACTCGGAAACACGGTTGTGCTGCTCGGCGCCATCTCTGTCCTGATGGCGGGCTGCGGAAACGCGCAGCCCCCGATCAACCGGGTCGGTGTGAACGTCGTCGAGAAGAGCGCGTTCACCGGCTCCTGGTACATGCACCGCACCGTCATCGACATGGAGTACGAGGCCTCCCCCCTCGGCTTCGTCGGCGACAACGCGGGGGACGGTACGGGAGGCTTCCTCGGGTTCACCATCCCGCGGATCCGCTGGGTGATCGACGAGGACTTCCTCTACGCCTACCGCGACTACGAGCTCGTCGCCGATCCCGAGGATCCGTTCAACGTCCGCGGCGACGAGGACGAGGACTTCCTCGGCCAGCCGGTGGCGGCCTTCCGCATCGAGAGCCACTTCGACATCCAGCGCACCTACAACTCGGTCACGGGTGAGCAGCAGAACGTCGTCGTCGAGGACACCGCGGACCGCCACTGGTACGAGCGTCAGTTCATGCGGGTCGACTGGTCCTCGAACCTGATCTCCGGTCACTTCGGAAACTCGCACAACCTCACCGAGCTCTTCGGCAGCGTCACCCGCGCGCCGGTCGACCTCTTCGTCCAGGATGCGTCGCAGTTCCCCGACGCGTACCGCCCTCAGTTCCACTTCATGAGCTGCGCCGGGGCCGACGACGAAGAGTGCGATCCCAACGATCGCGACTGGGCGACCGACTACCGTCAGGGCGACCTCTACAGCATGAGCTTCGTGACCCAGGAGATCCTCTCTCCCGGGGCGATCGCCCCCTACGGCACGATCTGCCGCTGGAGCGACGACGTCGCGCAGTTCTTCCCGGGTGCCCCCGAGTGCGCCAGCGTCGCCATCTGGGTGCGCACCAGCTTCCTGCGCGTCAGCGATCGACGCGACTACCAGCCCGTCGGCTGGACGAACGACCGCTTCAACCGCGCGGGCTACTTCGCGCTCGACCGCCCGACCTACGATCGCTCGAACGACGCAGGCGACCCGTCCTTCGGTTTCACCGACTTCACGAACCAGTCGGCGAACCGCCACAACATCTGGGCGCGCTGGTTCGAGCGTACGCCCGGCCCCGACGGCGTCGCGGGCACTGACGACGACGAGATCGCGCGCGACGCTGAGGGCCGGCCGGTTCTCGTCCCCTACGCCGAGCGCGATGTGCGCCGGATCGTCTGGTACACCTCGACCGAGCTACCCGCGCACCTGATCAAGCCGAGCTTCGAGCTGGTCAGTGAGTGGAACGCGGTCTTCATGACCACCGTGCGCCAGCTCAAGGGCACGGCCGCTCCGGCCTATCCCGCGATCCCCTGCCAGAGCGACGATCCGGGCGGGTACTGCTACTGCCAGACCCACCCCGACTCGGGCGAGGTCCTCAACCCGACCTGCGCCGGGCAGTACGATCCCTTCGAGAGCCCGGCGGCCGCGGCCGCACGCGGCGTGACGGCGCCCTTCGACTGCTACGCAGCGCTCGTCGATGAGGCGGGAGAGGTCGTGGGCGATGCGCTCTCGGCCGAGCCCGACTGGAACGACCTCGGTGTGGGCGACTCCGACTTCAGCGGCTGGTTCGACGTCGCGATGGTCGGCGACGAGTGCGTCAACGAGCTGCGCGTCAACACCTGCCATCTGGGCAACGTGGACGAGTGGCCGACGCTCGACTGCCAGCAGCGCGGCGACATCCGCTTCAAGCTGCTCAGCTTCGTCGATCAGCCGGGCACCCCGTTCCTCGGCGTCGCGCAGCTGCGCGGCGACCCGATCACCGGCGAGATCCTCGTCGGCGACGCGAACATCGGCGGCCCGGCGATGAACGTCCAGCGCACCCGCGCGCTCGAGGCGTACGACATCATCAACGGCAACATCGCCCAGGGTGAGTACTACACGGGCGAGGACGTCCGCGCGTACCTCAACTCCGTCGAGCACGTCTCGCTGCCGGCGACGCCGCGCATCGACTTCAGCGCCGCCATGCGGATCGGCGCCGAGCTCGATCCGGTCGGTCGCGCGGGCATCGACCGCACGATGAGCCGGGCCATGGAGCGCGCCGAGCTCCTGCGCGGCCCCGACGGCCGCGCCGCGATCATGACGGACCGGCTGCAGCGCCTCGCCGGGACCGACATCGAGCGCCGCCTGGTGAGCGGGATGGAGGGCTACGTGCTCTCGGGCATGGATCAGATGCCCACGGGCGCGAGCCCCGACACGCTCGACGACCGCCTGATGGACATGGCGTCGCCGTTCCGCCGGGACTTCCAGGACCGAATGGCCGAGACGCACGACTTCCACACCCGCCTCGGCCTGTCGAACATGATCCTCCCGAACCAGTACACCGACGACTCGGTGCTGGCGTTCGTGAACCAGCACCGCGATTGGTCGCGGGTGCGCGTCGAGTTCGAGCTCGACCGCCGCCTCTACCGCGACACCCAGGTGCACGAGATGGGTCACTGCCTCGGCCTTCGCCACCACTTCGGCGGCACCGCGGACCCGCACAACTACTTCGACGGCTACTACACGATCAACGACGAGTTCCCGCTGCCGGACCCGACCACGTTCGACGTGGATGGGACGCCGGGGCTGAGCCCGGCGGAGCAGATCGCGTTCGAGGACGCCTACGCCGAGGCGCACCGTCTCCGCGAGCTGGCCGGCATCGACCAGTGGATGAACTCGTCGGTGATGGACTACACGCCGAACTGGTACCAGCGCATCAACGGCGCGGCGCCGCACGATTACATGGCCATCTCGCTGGGCTACGGCGACATCGTGGACATCTACCACAACGTCGCGGCGGCCGACGGAAGCGCCCGGTCCCCGCTCCGGATCGAGGAGATCCACCGGGTCAACACCCAGCGGGTGGGCATCAAGTACTACCAGGGCGGCGAGCGCTGCGAGAGCGACGCCGAGTGCCCGTACAACCCGGCGGGAGCGCGCGGGGGCGAGCTGCTCCCCGCGAACGCGAGCTCCGGCCTCGTTCAGACCTGCGTCACCGGCGGCCGCGAGGGCGAAGTGAGGGTCTGCTCCAACTTCGACGCCGACGCCCGCGCTCTGATCGCCAGCTCGACCGATCCGGCCCCGGAGTGGGTGCCGGTCGAGTACTTCTACTGCGAGGACATCCGCGCCAGCACCCGCAGCCTCCCGGGCTGCGCGACCTTCGACGAGGGCGACACGTTCCGCGAGATCGTGCGCAACTCGGCGGAGTCGTACGAGCGCGACTACCTCTTCAGCGCGTTCCGGCGCTATCGCCGCACCTTCAGCATCAACAGCTACTTCAGCCGCCTCCTGCGCTTCATCGATCCGCTCCTCGGCATCTACGGGAACCTCATCTACCGCTACGCGGCCGACGAGGAGTTCCGCGAGCAGGAGGGAGCGTTCGGCTTCTACGACGAGTTCTTGGCGACCGCCGACATCATGAACCTGTTCGCGCGGATGCTCGCGCAGCCGTCGATCGGCTCGTACTCGTACGACGCCGGCTGGGATTACTACTACCTCAGCAACCTCGACGTCCTCCCCGACGCGTCGCTGACGGTGCCCTTCGGCCAGGGCCGCTACCTCAACTCGATCTACCAGGGCGGCCTGACGGGCATCTACCGGATCGAGCGGGTCGGCTCGATCTACGACAGCATCATCGCGATGCAGCTGATGACGGCCCGCGGCCTGACCCCGTTCTACGGGCCTGACGTCGTCTTCCAGACGAACTTCTACGACATCTTCCCGAACGAGATGCAGCAGATCTTCACCGGGATGATCGGCTCGCGCCCGCAGGACTACATGCCGCGCGTGCAGTGCGCGCCCGGCAGCGTCTTCCCGCGCTGCAACAACCCGCGCGTCGTCTACATGGACTTCTACCGCGGCGACTGCTCGGTCGATCCGGCGACGGGCGAGCCCCGCACCGATACGTGCCGGCCGCACCCCGCCGAGGTCACGTATCGAGACCTCGAGGTCCTGAACGGCGGCACGCGCTTCTTCCTGCAGTCGTACGCGGCCATCTTCAGCCTCGCGAGCTTCCCCATCTACTACGACACCTCGTTCCAGAATCAGATGTTCCTGTGCATCGAGGGCCAGGGCGACTGCTTCGCGCCGGAAGACGGGGCGGACGAGGACGTGGACTACGTGCGCTACACGAGCCGGCGGTTCGGCAAGAGCTTCCTCGCCTGGCAGGTGGACGCGTCCGAGGGCGTGGCCGAGCAGACCTCGATCGCGTTCGTCATGGTGAAGGAGGCGCGCGACCTCGAGTTCATCGTGCGCATGCTCCGCACCTATCGCGGCGACTTCCTCCCCGGGGACCCCGCACCGAGCCTGTCGCACCTCACGGCCGAGGAGCAGACGCAGCTGGCGGCGATCGGCTACGAGCTGCCGACCAGCGAGACGCAGATCCAGGTCGAGATCGATCGGCTGGACGAGCGCGTGCGCTCCCTCGAGTCCTTCTTCAACTACCTGATCCAGCTTCAGCGGGCGTACGGGATCGAGTTCCCGTTCCTCTACCAGCGTCCGGAGATCTGAGGGAGGAGCCACCATGCAGAGCACGAACACTCTCCAGCAGAATCACCGGACGACGACCATGACCACCGGAGCTCGCACGATGCGGTACGGAGCCCTGATCAGCGTGCTCAGCGCGCTCGCCCTCAGCCTGCCCGGCTGCGCCGAGCCGGGCGGCCTGATCGATCGCACGCAGGCCAACCTCGTCGACAAGAGCGTCTTCGAGGGCGAGTGGTGGTACATGCGCACCGTCGTCGACATCGACGACGACGCGGCATGGGCCATCCAGCAGGCCGGCGCCGGAGCGCCCTGGCCGGGGGCGATGTCCTCTTACGACCTCTCCCACCCGGGCTCGGGCAATGCGCACCGCATCCGCTGGGTGATCGACGAGGGCTTCCTCTACGCGTACCGCTCGACCGAGACGGTGCCCGGCGCGTCGGACGACGCGGACAGCGGGGAGTACCTGGGAGCCGCCATCGCGATCTTCGCGATCGACGGCCACGTCGACGTCCGCCGCGAGTACAGCTCCGTGACGGGCGAGCCGACGAACGTCATCGTCGAGAGCCAGGATCGGCGCTGGTACGATCGGCAGTACGTCCGCGTCGACTGGTCGCGCAACCTCGTGACCATGGGCGTGTTCGGCCCCGGCCTCGACCTCGAGGAGATCTTCGGCCAGTTCCGCCGCGAGTCGGTGGCCAACTTCGTTCAGGAGGGCGGCGATCACCGCGTGCCCGACAGCTGGCGCCCGACCTTCGTCCGTGTGGTCGACGACCCGAACTACCGCTTTCTGGAGGAGTGGCCCTCCGATCAGCGCGACACCGTCCACTACATGTCGTTCGTGACGAACGAGCTCTGGACACCCCTCAACTGCCTCGGGACGACGTGCAACAGCTCCCTGCGCCTCAGCGTGCGCAGCGCGTTCCTGCGGGTGCCCCCGGAGCACGAGTACGCCACCGAGACGCTGCCGAACAGCGAGTACGATCGCTTCGGCGTCATCCGCACCGAGCAGCGCACCTACATCCGCGGCGGCGGCGACCGCTCCTCGCTCGGCATCCACTGCGACGCACGCTGCGCCGCGAGCTGCGAGGTGCTGACCTGCACCAACGATGTCGACTGCGGTGACGGCGGATCCTGCACGCGCGGCGTGTGCCGGGCCGGGACGTACGACGCCCCCGAGTGCGGCACGGGTGGTCTCTGCACCATCAGCTATGACGCAGGCTGGGGCCGCTCCTTCGGGACCTGCAGCGCGGGCGTGGCGGAGGACGCGGATGACTGCGGCGCGGGCACGATGTGCGACTACGGCGCGGGCACGTGCGCGGACAACCTCGACGCGGACTGCGGCCCGGGCGTCTGCGACGTGGCCACCAACATGTGCCAGGGCGGCCTCACTCCCGAGTACGGAGAGACCGACTTCCTGACCTACTACCGCCTGCGCCACAACACGTTCTCCGACTCGCTCACCGAGCAGGAGTGCGTGGCGGACTGGCAGTGCGACGGGCGCTACACGGACAGGCCGTCCAACGGCTCGCGGTGCGATCCCGCGGCGGGCCGCTGCACCATCCCGATGGCCGAGCGGCCCACCCGCCCCGTCTACTACCACCTCAGCGCTCACTACCCGCGCTTCCTCGTGCGCAACGCCTTCGAGGTGACCTCGTCGTGGAATGAGTCGTTCATGCGCGCCAACCGCGAGCTGCAGGGGCAGCCGATCCCGGGGCAGCAGGCCGACGGGACGATGAGCCTGCCGCGTGTGGCATGCCAGAGCGACAACCCGACGGACTACTGCTTCTGCGCTCGGGGCGATGGCCTGAGCGCGGCGGAGGTCGGGGACGACGGCACCTGCGCGTACCGCGAGAACTTCTTCATTCCGCCGGATGAGCGCGGCGTGGACAACCCGTACGACTGCTGGGTGGCGATCGTCGGAGCGGACGGTCAGCCGACCACCGAGACGCCGGCGGTCAACCCGACCAACCCGACCAGCTTCGACGACTATCCCACCGATGTGTACCGCTACGCGATGGTCGGCGAGGAGTGCCTCTGGAAGCTGACGGTCAACAGCTGCGACGTGCCGGTGGCGGAGGGCGAGGCGCCCGCGCCGTGTGAAGAGCTCGGCGACATCCGCTACCAGTTCTTCAACTACGTCAGCGGCGCTGGAGCCGGCTGGTGCGGCGTCATGCAGCAGGTGCAGGACCCGACCAGCGGCGAGGCCATCTCCATCCCGATCAACATGGGCGGGCAGTGCCTCGAGAACATCGGCACCGTCGCCCTGGAGTTCTGGCCGGTCCTTCGCGGCGAGGTGCCCGAGGAGGAGTACTACACGGGCGAGCACGTCCGCGGTTACTTCGAGAACCTCGGCAACGTGCACGTGCCCGTCGGGTATGCGCCGGCGATCGATGGCGCGGAGTACACGCCGGACGACGGAACGCGGCCTGCCGTCCCCGCCGACCTCCTCACCCACCTCAACGAGCGCTTCCAGCAGCTCGAGCCGCGCTTCGAGCAGCTCCGCGCGAGCCGCGAGGGGCGCTCTCTGATCATGAGCGATCGGCTCCGGTCACTCCAGGGGACCGAGGTCGAGCGCCGCCAGGTGGGCGCCATGGAGCTCGAGGGGCCGACCGCCATCCAGAGCCAGAACGTGATGACCGCGACGAGCCTGGCGAACGCCTACGGCGCGAATCGGCCGACGAGCGCCCAGATGGTCGACCAGCTCTCGCCGTTCCGCGAGGGCTTCCGTGACCTCCTCCTCGCCGACCGCCGGCGCGAGATGATCCTCGCGAACGCTCACATCGAGTACGCGCGGGAGGCGATCTTCACGGCGCGCTACAACCGCTACTGGGCGGAGGTGTTCCGCGGTCGTGACCCCGCCGAGGCGCAGGTGCGCTGGATGCAGGTCCACCACGAAGCGATCATGCAGCACGAGATGGGCCACGGGCTCGGCTTCGAGCACAACTTCGCGGCGAGCTACGACCGCGATCACTACGCCGACGGCTACTTCTCGCTCGTCACCGCGGAGGACGCGGGCGGCGACTTCGTCAACGCGCTGCCGGACATCAACGACTTCGACTGCGGTCGTGACGGCCTCTGCATGGGCGACCCGGGCTACCCCGGGCCGGACGAGACCGAGGGCGACGGCACGTACACGGGCCCCGAGCTCACGAGGTGGGCAGAGGCGCTCCGCCGTGTCCGCACCGAGCGCATGCACCTCGGCCTCGGTAACTACACGGCCTCGAGCGTGATGGACTACGCGGGCGACCTCTCGGACCTGGCCGGCCTCGGCCGCTACGACCACGCCTCCGTGTACTTCAACTACTTCAACATGGTGGAGACCTACGAAGGGGATCCCACCTTCCACGACGGGCGCGGCACCTCGCTCGAGGGCCTGCTCCGCTCCGACATCACGCCTCGCCGCCTGTGGAGCTACTACCGCGGTGGCGAGAGCTGCCAGGTCGACAGCGAGTGCCCGCACGCGCAGAGCTCCTCGTCGCTGGTCCCCGGCCAGCGCATCTTCCAGCGCTGCATCCGGAATCCGCGCTACAGCGAGATCCCCGAGGCCTGCGACGGAGATCGGAACTGCATCTGCTCGAGCTTCGACGAGGATCTCCTCGACCTGAGCGACCAGGCCTACCCGGGCTTCCGGCCCGACGTCTGGGGCACCTGCCCGGATGGGTCACGCTGCAGCGACGGCGCGACCTGCGGTGACGGCTCCACGTGTGCCGCGGACGGCGTCGCCGACTACTCCGTCGTGAACTACATGTTCTGCTCGAACCCGCGCCTGAGCGACATCTCGTGGTGCAGCACGTTCGACGCTGGCGAGTCGTTCCAAGAGACGATCGATCACCAGCGGCAGCTCTGGCAGGAGAGCTACCCGCGCTCCTACTTCCGCAACTACCGCCGGGGCTTCTCGAGCGGCAGCCGCGCGACCCGCGCGATCATCGACGCCGCGAAGATGTATCAGCACCTCTTCTTCCGGTACTACTACGAGCCGGAGTTCCGCTCGGAGAGCGGCCCGCTCGGCTTCCTGGACCAGTACCTCGCGTCGATCGACGCGATGAACTGGCTCGCCGAGCTCGCGCAGCTCCCTGACGTGGGCAGCTATCGGTTGCGCAAGATCAGCGGGCCGGAAGACTGCCCGGCCACGCCCTCTCCGGCACGGACCGACTGCCGCTATGGCTACGAGCACATGGGCACCGACCTCGACATGCCGGGGTCGGACATCAACCTCGGGCCGGGCCAGGGCTACTACCACTGGTCGCGCTATCAGGACGGCCTCTACGGCTTCTTCCGGATGGAGCGCGCGGGTGTCTTCTGGGACAAGTACATCGCGCTCCTCGCGCTCACGATCCGCGACTGGGGCCTCAGCTTCACCGTCGACGAGCGTTTCTTCATCAACTTCTACGATCTCTTCCCGAACGAGATGACGGAGCTCTTCGGTGGCTACGTCATCAACGACCCGAGCTGGATGGCGCCGCGCGTCCGCATGGAGGGAAGTGAGCCCCAGGTTTACTACCTGAACCACCTCATCGGGAGCTGCCGCAACCCGACGACGGGGGCGTTCCAGCCCTGCGACGCGCCTGCCGCCGAGCGCTTCCCCGACCCGCCGATCCTCGGCACCAGCAACGAGATCCTTCGTCTCTACGCGTCGATCTTCGCGCTGGCCGAGTTCCCCGTCTTCTACGACCCGTCCTTCGAGAGCCGCCTCGCGGTCTTCAAGCTGGACAACGCGGACGGCTTCACGATCCCCGACGTGCAGCTCGACGGGCAGCCCACCTGCGCGTTCAACCAGGCGATCCCCGGCTCCGGCCACGCCCTCTGCACGGCGGAGGAGGCCGACTACATCGTGTATACCTCCGACCGGCTGCACACGCCCTACGTCGCGGTGAAGATCCGCGAGGATCTCAACTTCAACCTCGAGGAAGGCCAGCTCGGCTTCCAGCTCCTGGCGCGGCTGAACAGCCAGCAGGAGCGGGTGCGTGAGCTGACGGCGCTCGGCGCGCTCACCCCGGCGCAGCGGCAGGAGCTGAACGAGACGCGCGCGGAGCTCAGCCGCGGCGAGTCGTTCCTCGAGGCGCTCATCGAGGTCCAGCGCATCTTCGGCATCACGTCCTGGCTCTGAGCACCTGAGCGC
>JAEZBP010001143.1 GCA_023427125.1 Pseudomonadota bacterium
GGTCGATCCCAGCCGGGTGGCGCGCGGCGGCTTCGACTACGGGCCCGGCCCCTCGCAGCGCGGCGGGCCGGCGGGCCTCGCGCCGCTGCATGGCCCCGGGCCCTCCGAGGCGGAGATCGAGCGCGGCCTCGCGAGCGGCCTGCGCAGCGAGGCGATGACCAAGCGGCACACCACGCGCGAGCCCTTCCGCCTGCAGCGCCGCGCGGACGGCACGCAGGTGTGGTCGGGCCCCCGCCTGACCGGCATCATCAACCCTGACGGAACGGTGCGCTTCGAGCATCGACCGAACGTGCAGACCAACGGCATCAGCGCGAGCGGCTCCTTCGATCTGACCGAGGCCCTCATGGGCGCGTCGGGCCAGAACCCGCTGCAGGCGGAAGAAGACTACTTCATGCGGCAGACCGAGGAGGTGCGCGCGCGACTCGAGGCCGAGCACCGGGGCCGGGAGATGTCCCAAGGGCTCTCGAGGCTGCCGGGGCGGCTCGAGGGCATCTGGGGCGCGACGCGGCGCACGACCGAGGCCCGGCGCGCCCGCATCTTCAGCATCTGGGACGAGGCGACCGAGGACGACGAGAGCGGCCGCGAGGCCCGGGCGATCGTGCTGCGGTGGATCCGCGAGCGCCTCCCGGCCGGCAGCGCCGACGCGTTCACCGCCGACGAGCTCCGGCGCTTCAACGCGTCGCGTGAGAGCCGCGAAGAGTTCGCGCCATACTGAGTTGCTGTGCGCGCGCTTCGCGAGCGCGCGGCCGAGCTACGCGGCGCCGACCCGCTGGCGCTTCCCATCCCCGGTATCCAGTCAGCCGGAACCGCTCCGCTCGGCGGTCCCACGTACGGGCAGGATCGATTCACGCTCTCTGAGTTGGCTGGCGGGGCTGGGGACCCTGTGGACCACCCGCCCCCCGTTGTGGCAGAGCCACAATGGGCCCCCACCCGAGTCCGCGTCCTGCGGTGCTCCGCACCTCCTTCGCCATGCCCGGTCTCCGACTTGGCCGGAGGCTGGCGCGTCGAGCTGGCGAAGCGGCTTGCCGGTGAGCAAAGGGGACCCGAGGCTTTCACTGTACTAGGCTCGTGGCCGATGGATACGCGTGACATCGACGTCTCGGTCCTGATGCTCGGCATCGACGCCGCCGCGCGCACGACGGTGCAGCAGGCGATGCACGAGATCGCCGAGCGCGGCGACAGCAGCTCGCCGGCCGGGCTGGTGAGGATGCTGCGCCAGGCGATCGCGGTGCTCCGCGGCGCCGACGAGGCGTGGACCCACGCGGGCGCGCAGAACCACCGGCCGATGCCGGCGAGCGACGCGGAGCCGAAGTTCCCGCTGGCCGCACACAAGGCCCGCGCGCGCTTCGAGCACGAGCTGATCCGCAGCGCCGGTGGCAAGGTCGCGCGCAAGGCCGCGCCCGAGCTCGCCGAGCGCGAGGGCGTGCGCGGGGTCGTGGTGGTGACCATCGTGGTGGCCGCGCGCGTCGAGCTCGCCGACATCGCCGACGTGCGCGATCGCGGCAAGCTCGAGCGGGCGCTCGACGCGCTGAGCGCGCTCGATCCGCGCGACTTCGTGGCGATGGAGGCCATCTGGTCGCCCGCCGACGAGCGCGAGGTGGTCTCCGCCGAGGAGATCGAGGCGCGGTACCCCGAGCTCGTGCGGCTCGCGCCGGCGTCGTGATCCACATCTCGTCGGCGCTGCTCTCGCGTTCCGGCTTCGCGCATGGGTTCTCGCTGCGTACCGGCGGCGTGAGCGAGGGCGCGCTCGCGTCGCTGAACCTCGGCCGCGCGGTGGGCGACGAGCCGGCGCGCGTGGCGGAGAACATGCGGCGCTTCGCGGGCGCGATCGGCGCGGACGTCGAGCGGCTCTTCGAGGTGAGCCAGGTGCACGGCCGGGCGGTGGTGTGCGTCACGGCCTCGAGCGAGCTCGAGGAGGTCCGGCGGATCGAGGCCGACGCGCTCGTGACCTCGGTGGCCGGCGCCGCGATCGGCGTGCGCACCGCGGACTGCGTGCCGATCCTGATCGGCGATCGGGAGTCCGGCGCGGTGGCCGCGGTCCACGCGGGCTGGCGGGGGGTGGTCGCCGGCGTGCTCGACGCGGCGCTCGACGCGCTCGGCGCGGATCCCGCCTCGCTGGTGGCCGCGATCGGGCCGCACATCCGGCTCTTCGAGGTCAGCGGTGAGGTCGCGAGCCAGATCGCCGCCGCCGCCCGCGGTGAGGACGTGGTCACGCCGCGCGAGCCGCGACCGCACGTGGATCTCGCCAAGGCGGTGCGGGCCCAGCTGCGCGCGCGCGGCGTGCACGAGATCGACGACACCGGCGGCTGCACGCTGAGCGAGCCCGAGCGCTTCTTCTCGCACCGCCGCGACGCGGGCCGCTCCGGGCGCCACGTCTCCGCGATCGTCGCCGCGAGCCCTTCGCCCTGAGCCGCGTCCTTCGACTGCGCTCAGGACGAACGGGTGCGGGTCCTACCCCGCGCGCACGAGGGGGGTCACCGCGGCGCGGAAGCGGTCGCTCCACGAGCAGGGCTTCTGGGTCTCGGGGTCGAGGCGCACGATGCGGGTCTTGCCGCTCGCGAAGACCTTTTCGCCGTGCACGCTCCGCACGTGGGCCTCGATGATCAGGCTCGAGCGGCCGAGGTGGACGGGGATCAGCTCGACCAGGACGTCGCCCTCGCCGCGCACGGGGGCGAGGTACTCGATCGCGTGCTCGGCGACGACGTGGAACTTGTCCGGGTTGGTGTCGAGATCGTCCTCCCAGCGGAAGCCGAGCGCGTTGAAGAGCTCGCCGCGCGCGCGCTCCATGAAGAGGAGGAACCGCACGTTGTGGAGGATGTTGAGCGCGTCGAGGTCGTCGAAGTAGACGCGCTGGGTGGAGCGGAACGGGCTCGAGAGGGCCATGCGGGGGGCACGATAGCGCGCCGGACTTTCTGCGCGAGGCCGAACGTGCTATCGCGCGGCCAACCTCGATGGCCTGGTTCGGCAAGACCCGTGGAGGCGTGGACGCGTCCGAGAAGCGGACGATCGGCCGCGGCGTGTTCCGCAAGTGCGACGCGTGCAACGTGACGCTGCGCGCCGAGGACTTCACCGAGAACCACGAGGTGTGCCCCGAGTGCGGCCACCACTACCGGCT
This sequence comes from Pseudomonadota bacterium, assembly GCA_023427125.1. GTDB lineage: Bacteria > Myxococcota_A > Polyangia > Polyangiales > Sandaracinaceae > JAEZBP01. The sequence continues at coordinate 3,116 of JAEZBP010001143.1, forward strand.
CAGCGGCGAGGCGTGGGTCGATCTGCTCCTCGATCCGGGCTCCTTCGAGGAGCACGACACCGGCCTCATCGCGGGCGATCCGCTCGGCTTCGTCGACGAGCGGCCCTACCGCCAGCGCCTCGACGGCACGCGCAAGAAGACCGGCCTCGACGACGCGATGCTGGTCGGCAGCGGCAGGCTCGACGGGCGCGGCCTGCAGTTCGGCGCGTTCCTCTTCCGCTTCATGGGCGGATCGATGGGCTCGGTGGTCGGCGAGAAGATCACGCGGATGCTCGAGCGCGGGGTCGAGCGCAAGGAGCCGGTGGTGCTCCTCAGCGCCTCGGGCGGCGCCCGCATGCAGGAGGGCGTGCTCTCGCTGATGCAGATGGCCAAGACGGTCGCGGCCCTGCGGCGCCTGCGCGAGGAGGCCAACCAGCCCTTCGTCAGCGTGCTCTTGAACCCGACGACCGGCGGCGTCGCGGCGAGCTTCGCGCTCCTCGGCGACGTGAACATCGCCGAGCCCGAGGCGCTGATCGGCTTCGCCGGCCCGCGCGTCATCGAGAACACGATCCGGCAGAAGCTGCCCGAGGGCTTCCAGCGCGCGGAGTTCCTGCTCGAGCACGGGATGATCGACGTCATCTCCGAGCGCCGCGCGATGCGCGCGACCATCGCGCGCTTCCTGAGCCACCTGCTCGATTGACCCCTGCTCGATCGATCTCGGTCATGACGTACGAGGACGCCCTCGCCGAGCTCTACGCGCTGACCCCGCGGGGCATCGAGCCCGGGCTCGAGCGGGTGCGCGAGGCGCTCCGGCGGGCGGGCGATCCCCAACGGGCGCTCCGCGTGGTGCACGTGGCGGGCACCAACGGCAAGGGCAGCGTCTCGGCGATGGTGGCGACCGGGCTCGCCGCCGCCGGCCAGCGCGTCGCGCTCTACACCTCGCCGCACCTCGCCTCGCTGACCGAGCGGATGCGGGTGCTCGGCGGAGAGGCGGTCGAACAGGACGACGTCGCGCGCACCTGGGCGAGCCTGCACGAGGCGCTCTTCGGCGTGGGCGCGCCGCGGGTCACGTTCTTCGAGGCGCTGACGGTGCTCGCGCTGGCGCTCTTTCGAGAGCGCGAGGTGGAGCTCGCGGTGCTCGAGGTCGGGCTCGGCGGCAGGCTCGACGCGACCAACGTCATCGAGCGGCCGCTCGCCTGCGCGATCACGCGGATCGGGCTCGATCACCAGTACCTCTTGGGCGACGACCTGGCGGCGATCGCGACCGAGAAGGCCGGCATCTTGCGGGCCGGCGTGCCGGCGGTGATCGGCCCCCAGCGGCCCGAGGCGGAGGTCGTCCTCGAGGAGATCGCGCAGCGGGTCGGCGCGCCGATCGTGCCGCTCGCGCCGCTCGGGGAGCTGCGTCCTCGCCTCCGCGGCGCGCATCAGCAGGAGAACGCGCGCATCGCGGCCACGGTGCTCTCGGTGCTCGGAGAGCGAGGCGTGCCGACCGACGTGCGCGCGGCGCTCGAGGACGTCGAGTGGCCGGGCCGCCTCGAGCGGGTCGGCGCGTTCCTCCTCGACGCCGCGCACAACGAGGACGGCGCCGCGAGCCTCGCGG
>JAEZBP010001147.1 GCA_023427125.1 Pseudomonadota bacterium
CCGCGAGGCTCCGCGCGGGCGGGCCGCCACGCTGGCCGCTGCCGAGCGAGCTCCACCCGCTCGTGCGCGAGCTCCCGCCCGAGCACGAGGGCTCGATCGAGGCGGTCGCGCGCTACGTCGCGGAGCGCGAGCCCGACCCGTACCTGCGCGTGAAGGCGCTCCACGACTACGTGGCCGATCGGATCGCGTACGACGGACCGGTGCTCTCCCGACCGTTCGCCGAGTGGCCCCCGCAGGACGCGGAGACGGTGTTCCGCACCCGGCTCGGCGTGTGTGAGGGCTACTCGCGCTTGATGGTCGCGCTCGGCGAGGTGACCGGCGATCGCATCGTCTACGTCGTCGGCAACTCGCGTGACGAAGAGGACGCGGTGAGCGGCATCGGCCACGCGTGGAACGCGGTGGAGATCGAGGGCCGCTGGTACCTGATCGACGCCACCTGGGATGCGGGAGCGCTCAAGGGCTCGCGCTTCGAGCGGCAGTACAAGAGCGACTACTTCCTGACGCCGCCAGCGATGTTCTCCGTCGATCACCTCCCCGAGGACCCGGCGTGGCAGCTCCGGCCCGATCCGATCTCGCGCGGCGAGTTCGTGCGCCAGCCGCGCCTGACGCCGGGCTTCTTCCGCGCCGGCTGGCGGCTGATCACGCCCGACCGATCGCACGTGAGCGCCGAGGGGAGCTTCGTCGCGCGGATCGCGAACCCGCTCGGACACTTCGCGCTCGCCAACATCCGCCCGCACCGGAGCAACGGCGAGGGCAGGCGCTGCGCGGTCAGCGGCACGAGCACCCTGGAGGTGCGCTGCGCGCTGCCCGCCGACGGCGTTTGGGACGTGGTGATCTTCGAGAGCAGCGAGCGCTACGCGACCTACTGGAGCGTCCTCTCGTTCCAGGTCGCCGGCGGGCCGTGAGCATCACGGCATCGGCGGCGGAGGAGGCGGCGCGCTCGGCTGCGGCTGCGGGAGCGAAGGGAACGGCAAGGCCGGCGGCGGCGCCGAGCCTCCTTGCTGCCCGCCGTTGAAGAGGCCCTGCCCGAGCTGGCGGAGCATCTCGTTCATCCCCTCGCCGAGCGAGCGCATCAGCCCGCCGACGTCGCCCGGCGTGATCTCGCACTGCGGGATCGCCCGGCCCTCCTCGATCGGCGCGCCCTCACCGGGCACGATGATCAGCTCTGGCCCCGCCTCGGTGCGGCGCGCCAGGGCGCACGCGTCGGCGCGCACGGTGATCTCGTGCTCGCGCGCGAACGCCACCTCCACGTCGACCTGCCCCTCGACGACCCGCACCGACTCGACCTGCCCGACCCGCACCGACGAGACCAGCACCGGCGAGCCCTCGGTGAGCCCGGCGCCGTCCGAGAGGTGCGCGTGGTAGGTCTTCTGACAGCCGCTCGCCGCGAGGAGCGCCAGCCCAGCAAACACGAGGCGTCTCACGCCACCCTCAACAGCGCCTCGAGGGCGATGTTCCGAGCCTCTACGCACATCGCGCGAGAGCCTATCAGAGCCAGCCGGCGAGCGCGGCGACGCAGGGGGCGAGGAAGCCGAGCGTGACGACGACGGTGAACAACCGCGCGGCCCGCCGGATCCCCGTCTCGAAGAGGCGCGCGTGCCCGAGGCTGCGGAAGAGGCTCACGGTCCCGTGGTGGAGGTGGAGCCCGAAGACGAGCGCGGCGGCGATGTAGATCGAGGCGGCGAGCGGATCGGCGAGGCCGGTCACGAGGTTGTGGTGGATGTCGCCCGGGACGTAGCTCGCGTGGAGCGGCCCGTAGATGTGCACGAGGTGGTAGACGAGGAAGAGCAGCACGAAGGCGCCGCCCCAGCGCATGCTGCGAGCCGAGAGCGTCGTCTCCTGGTTGCGCAGGCGGCGCCGGTAGCGCTCCGAGCGCGCGCCGCGCGATCGCGTCGTGAGCACCCAGGCCGAGGCCGCGTGCGCCGCCACCGCGACCAGCACGACGACCCGCTGGATCCACAGGATCGGCCCGGCCTGGAGCGCGCCGCCGTACCCGTTGATCAGCTCGGGTCCACCGAAGACGAGCAGGTTGCCCAGCATGTGGAGGAGCACCCAGCCGGAGAGCACCGCGCCGCTGACGGCCATCACCGCCTTCAGCCCGACCGACGTCCACAAGAGCTCCCACCGCGCGCTCGCGAGCATTGGCTCACCTCCAGGACAAAGGACCTGCTCGTAGGGTGGGCACGACCCGCCGCGCCGGCCATGGATGTTCTCTCATCCGGTGATGAGCTCATCTCATGAGGGTCACGCCCCGTGCCGCTCTCGAGCGCTCGCATCGCGCGGCTCTCCTCATTAGGCTGCCTCATGTGAGCTCGCTGCCCAGCTTGGCTGGCCTCGAGGCCTTCGAGGCGGTGGCGCGCCATCGCAGCTTCACGCGGGCGGCCGCGGAGCTGCACGTGACGCAGAGCGCGGTGAGCCATCGCGTGCACGCGCTCGAGGCTCAGCTCGATGCGGCGCTCTTCGTCCGCAGCGGCCGGCGCGTCGAGCTGACCGACGCGGGCCGCGCGCTCGCCGAGGACGCCACCACCGCGTTCGCGCTCCTGCGCGAGGGCGTCGAGCGCCTCGCGCGCTCCCAGCGCGGCTCCTCGCTGACCGTCAGCTGCTCGCCGTCGTTCGCGATCCGCTGGCTCGTGCCGCACCTGCCCGCGTTCCGCGCCCGTCACCCGGACCTCGACGTGCGCATCGCGGCCGACGATCGCCTGGCCGATCCGGGCCGAGACGGCATCGACGCGTGCATCCGCTACGGCGCCGGTCGCTACAAGGGCGTGTCGCACACGCGCCTCTCGGTCGAGCGCATCACGCCGGTGTGCAGCCCCTCGCTGCGCCTCCGCAGAGTCTCCGATCTCTCCAAGCACGCCCTCCTCCACGACGAGGTCCTCCGCGAGCACCCCGGCCGCATCGGCTGGCGTCGCTGGCTCGAGGCGGCCGGCGCACGCTCTGTCGATCCCGATCGCGGCCCGCGCTTCAGCCACGCGCACATGGCGCTCGAGGCGGCGATCGCCGGCCAGGGCGTCGCGCTCGGGCGCACCACGCTGGTGCGGCGCGACATCGAGGAGGGCCGGCTCGTGCGCCCCTTCCCGCTCGAGCTCGAGTCGGCCCTCGCCTACTGGCTCTTGACCCCGCGGGGCCAGCCGCCGGCGCCGGCGGTGCGGGCGTTCCGCGCGTGGCTCCTCACGGAGATCGGTGGCGCGTAAACCCGCGGCGTGTACTAACGTGGCCGCCATGCCCGAAGTGCACGTGATCGATCACCCGCTGGTGCAGCACAAGCTGACCCTCATGCGGAAGAAGGACACCTCGACGAGCGCGTTCCGCCAGCTCCTCGAGGAGATCAGCATGCTGATGGGCTACGAGATCACGCGCGACATGCCGGTCTCGACGGAGCGCATCGAGACGCCGCTGATGACGATGGACGCGCCGATCCTCGAGGGCAAGAAGGTCGTCGTCATCTCGATCCTCCGCGCCGGCGACGGCATCCTGAACGGCATCCTCGAGGTGCTTCCGTCCGCGCGCATCGGGCACATCGGGCTCTACCGCGACCCGAAGACGCTGCAGGCGGTCGAGTACTACTTCAAGGCGCCGAGCGAGCTGCACGACCGCGACGTCATCATCGTCGACCCGATGCTCGCGACCGGCAACAGCGCCATCGCGGCGGTCGAGCGGGTGAAGGTGGCCAAGCCGCGCACCATCAAGTTCGTGTGCCTGCTGACCTGCCCGGAGGGCATCGCGACCTTCCACGCGGCGGAGCCGGACGTGCCGATCTACTGCGCGGCGGTGGACGAGCGCCTCAACGAGAAGGGCTACATCCTCCCCGGGCTCGGCGACGCCGGCGATCGCCTCTTCGGCACGAAGTAGAGAACGCGCTACGTTTCGCCGCCATGAGCGAGCCGAGCGCGTTCGATCGAGTCGGGGGTGAGCCGGGCCTTCGTGCGATCATCGACGAGTTCGTCGACCGCATGTTCGAGGACCTGATGATCGGGTTCTTCTTCCGGCGCGCGAGCCGCCAGCGCATCAAGGAGATGGAGTACCAGCACGCGGCCGAGCACCTCGGCGGCCCGGTGCGCTACGCCGGCCGGCCGCTCACCGAGGCGCATGCGGCGCACCGCATCATGGGGGGCCACTTCGCGCGTCGCTCGAAGATCCTCTCCGACGTGCTGGAGAAGCACGGCGTGCCCGAGGACGTTCGCGCCGAGTGGCTCGCGCACGTGGAGTCGCTCCGGCACGAGGTCACGCCGGACCGCGCCAGCGAATGCCATTGAGGCCCTCTCCAAGGGGGCCGCGCCCGAGCGGTTCAGAGAGGCTCGCGAGGGAGCCGAGCCGCTCGGAAGCGTAACCTTGTTCGAGGCTGGGAAACATTTGGGCTCGTCAGCCGTCGATAGTCCGCTCCGAAGCGATGCGGCGGTCACGTTGGACCCGCTCGCAGGCACCTCCCGCGGGAAGGTCCGCTCGCGATGACGACGACGACGAAGACAGCCCCGGAGCCCCTGCCGAGCCGGGTCGAGCGCTCGATCGAGGAAGTCCGCCGCACCCTGAACCGGCACCTGGTGCTCGACGCCCTGCTCTGCGGAGCGGGAGCTGCGGTCACCGCCGGTGCCCCGGGGACGCTGCTGGTCGGCCTCGCCGGTCTCCCGCTCGAGGTCGCGGGAGGCGTCGCCGGGCTGGCGTTCCTGGGCGCGGCCGGATGGGAGGCGCGCCGCCGGTGGAGCGACGAGCTCGACGCGGCGCTGGTGCTCGATCGGGTGCTCGACGCGAAGGACCGCTTCTCGAGCGCGCTCCAGTTCGCGAGGAGCGACGACCCGCCCAACCTGCACCGGCTGCAGATCAAGGAGGCCGGCTCGTTCCTCGACGCGATCGAGGTGATCCCGAAGGCGCCGCGGCCCGCCTACCGCGCGGGTCGCTACGCGATGGCGGCGATCGTCGCCTTGGGCCTCGCGGTGCCGATCGCGTTCCTCGGGCCCGAGCTCGCGGCGTGGGTGCAGGGCGAGGACGATCCGAGCGAGCGCGACACGCCGCGCACCGCCGAGGAGATCGCGGCGGCCGCCGACGCGCTGCGCGCGCGGCTCGAGAACGATCCGAACCGGCGCCTCGACGCCGAGATCAACGCGCTCGAGCACGAGCTCGCCGAGCAGCGCCAGCGCTCGATGGAGGATCGGGCGACGGCGATCCGCGAGGCCGCCGAGCTCCTCGAGCGGGCCGCCGGGATCGAGGCCGATCCGGACGCGGAGGCGCAGCAGGGCGGGGAAGAGAGCGAGGGCGAGCCCGCGGAGGGCGAGCAGCCCACGGCGCTGCCGCGCTCGGTCGCCGAGGATCCGCCGGAGACCGCCTCGCGCCAGCTCGCCGAGCAGTGGCAGCGTGCACGCGACGCGATGCGAGCGTGGCGAGAGGCCGCGTCGAACCCTCGGAGCGACCCCTACGAGACCGCCCGCCTCCAGCAAGAGGCGCAGCGAAGGCAGATGGAGGCTCTGCAGACCGCGAGGCAAGAGGCGAGCTGGCAGGCGTCGCGTTCCGAGCAAGAGCGCGCGGAAGAACGTCGTTTGTTGCAGCAGAGACGCGAGCGAGGCGAGACGAGCGCCGACCGGCTGCAACAGTCGGTCGAACGCCTCGATCGCGCGCTTGAGCGGCTGCATCGGACCGACGAGTCGCAGGGGCTGCCGCCCCCGGAGGTCGGGCAGGCGCTGACCCGCGCCGCCGAGCGGCTCGGGGCCCCGACGCCGGAGACCGCGCAGGCCATGAAC
>JAEZBP010001161.1 GCA_023427125.1 Pseudomonadota bacterium
GCGCCGAAGGGCGCCTCCGACGGAGCGCCTTGGGCGGAGCAGGCGCCGCTTACGAGCGGGCCCGGCCGGCCGGCGAGCATGCGCGGAAGCCCGAGTCGGAGCGGCCGAAGCCGGGAGCCGAGCCGAAGGCGAGGCCCCGGCCCTCCCGCGAGCGGAAGCCGAAGCCGAAGCCGACCCTGGCCTCACTCGAAGCGAGGATAGAGGTGCTGCTCGAACGCCCGCTTCAACGCTCGATCGCTCACCGCCCCGCGCAGCTCCTCCGATGCCGTCACGCGGTAGCTCGACGTGCCCGCCTCGATCGCCGGCAGCCACGCCGTGTGCAGCGAGAACCCGACCTCGAACGCCTCCGAGCCCAGCCGACAGATCGGCCCTCGCGCGAGGTCGCCCGCGTCGAAGATCCAGAGCTCAGTCCGCGACGGCGTGTAGACCGTCCCGACCAGATAGCCCTCCGAGCTCGACCCCCAGCTGCCGCCCCGCGGGACGTGCTGCATCGAGCCGACGATCGAGCCCATCGGGAGCTCGTAGCAGTCGGCGATGCGGACCGACGCGCTGTCGACGCGGAGGATCGTCGAGGGGCGCCCCACCGAGCGCATCCCGAGGATCGCGTCGACCGGGATGACGCGGTGGCGATAGTCTCGGTACAGATCGAAGACGAACTCGGTCAGCAGCTCGGGATAGAAGCCCACCGTGCACCAGTACGCGTGCTCGATGCGCTCGGGGAGCTCGTCCTCCGCGTTGATCGCGCGGCCTGCGTAGAGCGAGATCCCCCAGGTCCGCCGCTCATCGAGGGTCGTCCGCGCCTCCTCGACGTGGCCGGTCGCGCCGCGGATCACGTAGCGACCGAAGCGACCGACGTCCATCGCGCCGACCGCCAGCATCCCGTGGAGCGCCGGATCGATGTACGCATCCCAGGCCGACTCGTCGTAGGGCCGGATCCACTCGCCGAGATCCGTCGCCGGCGAGTGCGCGACGTGCAGCGTGATGCGGTCGCCCGCGTCGTCGTAGTCGGCGAGGAAGTGGTCGGCCTCGACGGGGATGTCCACGCGGCGGCAGGTCACGCGGGCCACGCCGTCGTCGCCCCGCGGCAGGTCGGGATCGTCGAGCGCCGCGCGCGGGACCACGTAGAGCGTAGTGGTCGGGAGCTGCGGGCGCGTCAGCGCCGCGTGCGCGAACCGCTCCACGATGTCGGTGTGCGGGATCGGATCGTCGAAGGCCGCCGCGAAGCCGAGCTTGAACGCGGTGTGGAGGATGACCACGTAGCTCCTCGTGATCGCGATCTGGTGGACGGACTGCGTGATCGAGACCTCGCGCTCGTTCGGCAGCACCAGGCGAAAGCGAGCCAGCCGGCCCGTGCCATCCCAGCGGACGAGATCGGTGAACGTATCGGGCACGGAGCCGAAGTGCTCGTCCATCACCCGCTCGACCATGCGATCGACCCGGCTCGCGCCGCGCGAGATCCGGCGATGAAGCCACTTGTGCGCGGCGTCGATGCCGACGATCCGGGCGATCCGATCGAAGCCGCGCGCCATCCGCGCCGGGAGCCTCGAGAGCAGGTTGACGAGCGGGATCGTCGCCGCGAAGTTGTGGACGCCGCGGCCGTAGTTGAGCGTGAAGAGCTCGCCCGTGCGCCGATCCCAGGCGGGGTGCGCGGGGCTCAGGTAGACCGGGAACGCCGCGTCGGGCAGGGCCTCCGCGCGCCACTCTCCGCGACCGCCGATCGGGCCGAGCAGCTCGAGGGAGAGCGGATCGATCTCCATCGGCCGGCCCGCGTCGTAAGCGAGGATCAGGCGCGTCCGATCGCCTCCGCGCTTCATCGGCAGGAACGCGGTGTTCGCGAAGTCGCGTGCGCCGAGCAGCCCGAGCCGGAGGATGCCCGAGGTGTGGAAGCGGTACGGCTCGAGGCCGGGGAGGGACGAGGTCAGCTCGTCTGCGATGCAGTCATGCGTGCGCGCGATCCGGCTCGTCAGATTGATCCCGGACGGCGCGAGATCGAATCGACAGACCAATCCGTCCCCGAGGAGCATCGTCGAGCGCCCACGGCCGACCGTGCCCGCGGGCGCGACGACGAAGAGGTGACCCGTCAGATCGCCGGGGATCGAGCCCTCGAGGACGTCGAAGGGCAGCGACGTGTGCTCGGCGCGGCTCGTGCGCACGCACGATCGCGGGAAGCGCGGGAACGGTGATGGTGACACGCGATCAAGGTAGCCAAGTTGGGCGCGTGATGCGATGGAGTGCATTCCAGAAAATTGTGTTTGATGATGGGAAATAGTCCCCATATCGCCAAACGGGGACGTCGGAGCGCGCCGCGCGCTACGCTCTCCCCGTGATCAAGTACCTCGGGAGCAAGCGGCTCTTGCTGCCGGCGATCGTGGCCGCGGTGCGTGGCTTCGGCCGGGTCGAGAGCGCGCTCGATCTGTTCAGCGGCACGTCGCGCGTGGGACGCGCGCTCAAGCAGGCGGGGCTCCGGGTGACCTCCAACGATCACCTCGCGTTCGCGGCGGCGCTGGCCCGCTGCTACGTGGAGGCCGACGCGCGCGAGCACCGAGACGAGGCCGCGCGCTTGATCACCGAGCTCGCACGTGTGCCTCCCCAGGCCGGCTACTTTACCCAGACCTTCTGCGTCGAGGCCCGCTACATCCAGCCGGAGAACGGGGCGCGGATCGACGCCATCCGCGACGCGATCGCGCGGCTTGGGCTCCCGCCGGTGCTCGAGGCGATCGCGCTCACCTCGCTGATGGAAGCGGCCGATCGCGTCGACTCCACGACCGGCGTCCAGATGGCCTACCTGAAGGAGTGGGCGCGCCGCAGCCACAAGGCGCTCGAGCTGCGGGTCCCCGAGCTCCTCGCGGGGCCGGGCCGCGCGCTCGGGCTCGACGCCGCCGAGGCCGCCGAGATCGAGGTCGACGTCGCGTACCTCGATCCGCCCTACAACCAGCACAGCTACCTGGGCAACTACCACGTGTGGGAGACGCTGGTGCGCTGGGACGCGCCCGAGAGCTACGGAGTCGCCAGGAAGCGCGCGGACTGCCGCGAGTACAAGAACGCCTTCAACTCGAGGCGCCGGATCGGGGCGGCGCTCGCCGAGGTGATCGCTCGGGTGCGCGCGCCGCACCTCGTGGTCTCGTTCAGCGACGAGGGCTTCCTGGCGCGCGAGGAGCTCGAGGCGATGCTCGCGCCGCGCGGGCACGTGCAGGTCGTGGCCACCGATTTCAAGCGCTACGTCGGCGCGCAGATCGGCATCTACAATGCGGGCGGGGAGAAGGTCGGCAAGGTGAGCCACCTCCGCAACACGGAGATGCTCTTCGTCGTCTCGCGAGACCGCGACGCCGCCGAGCGCGCCGCCGCCGCCGCCAGAAGCGCGCTCGCCGGTCCTCTCGTCGCTACTCCCGCTCCTCCGTGAGCTCACCGCGAAGAGATCGGCTCACGAGGCGGCGGACCTCGTCTCGCGCGAGCGGCTGGCCGAGGAGGAACGCGAGCTTGGCGAGCGCCGCCTCGGGCGTCATGTCGGCGCCGGGCACCACCCCGGCGTCCATCAGCGCGCGCCCCGCCGCATAGCTCGGGCTCGCGCGTCCGCGCAGGCACTGCGTGACGTTGACGATCACCACACCCCGGTCGGTCGCCTCGCGCAGCGCGGCCAAGAGGGCATCGTCGCGATCGGGGGCGTTGCCGCTGCCGAAGGTCTCGAGGACGAGCCCCTGGAGCGGCGGGCGCAGCACGTTCTCGAGGAGCGCGCGCGTGATGCCGGGGTAGAGGCGCAGCGAGGCGACGGAGGTGTCGATCTCGGTGTGCACCGCGAGGCGCTCGGCGGTGGCCGCGCGAACGAGATCCCAGCGCACGTCGACGTCGATGCCGACCTCGGCGAGCGGCGGGTGGTTCGGCGAGGCGAAGCTGTCGAGGCTCACGGCGTCGACCTTCGTGCTGCGGCTGCCCCGGAGCAGCTTGTGGTGGAAGTAGACGCTGACCTCGGGGATCGCGTAGTGGCCGGCGATGACGAGCGCGCCGAGGAAGTTGTCGAGCGCGTCGTTGCGCAGGTGCTCGAGGGGGATCTGCGCGCCCGTGAGGACCACCGGCTTGCCGAGGCCCTCGAGCATGAAGCTGAGCGCGCTCGCGGTGTAGGCCATCGTGTCGGTGCCGTGGACGACCACGAAGCCGTCGTAGTCGTCGTAGGCCCGGGCGATGTCGGCGGCGAAGCTCACCCACTCGCGCGGGCCGACGTTCGCCGAGTCGAGGAGCGGGTCGTAGGCCCTCACGTCGTACGCGACCCGCCGCTTGCTCTGCGACGGATACGTGGTGAAGCGCGGGCGTGAGGGATCGTGGAGCTGAGGGAGCGTGCCGATCTTGTCGGCGAAGAAGCCCGGCACCGGCTCGTACCCGCGCGGGCCCTCTCGCATCCCGATCGTGCCGCCGGTGTAGAGCACCAGCACGCGCGAGATCGCCTCGGTCATCGTGTGCGAGCCTCTCAGGCCGATCGGCCGTCGACGGGCTGGATCGTGAGGCGATCGAGCTCGACGCCATCGAGGCAGCGCACGTTGATCGCCGCCATCTCGCCGTGCGGGCTCTGTCCGCGGGCGAACGGCTTGATGCCGCACACCTTGCAGAAGAAGTGGTGGATGACCTGCTTGTTGAACTGGTAGTCGGTCAGCGAGCTCTCGCCCGAGAGGAGCGTGAAGCTCGCGGCGGGCACGAACGCCAAGACGGTGCCGGACCGGCCGCACATCGAGCAGTTGCAGCTGATCACGGGCTCCGAGAGATCGAGGTCCGCCACGCGATAGCGCACCGCGCCGCAGTGACACCCTCCCTCGTAGGTCTTCGCTTCACTCATCGTCATTCTCCTGTTCGCGGCTCAGATCGAGCCGGCGTGGTACTCGGCTGTCCACCACCGAGGCGCCGTTCGCGCCGAGGCTCTCGCTCGCCATCAGATCGAGCACGATCTGCCGGCTGCGACGGTACCCGTTCTCGTGGATCCGCGCGCGCATGTCGTCGACGGGCTGGACCATGTAGTGCCAGCGATCGCGGGGCGGGTAGGGCGCGCCCCGCTCGCGGAAGGTGCGCAAGACGACGGAGCGCGCGTCTGTGGGCAGCGCGTCGAGGCTCGCCGTGAGCTCCTCGCCGTAGCGGAAGAACTGCTCGGCGTTCGAGAAGTAGAGCACGCGGACCGGCAGGCGCAGCCGGGTCGCGGCGCGAGCGACCGCGCGGAGCGCGCCGTCCCGCGTGAGGTCGCCGTTGCGCGCGATGATCCGACGGCCCTGATGGAGCGCGCGCACGCGCTGGTAGAGCACCGGGTCGGACATCCACGTCGCGCCCTCGCCGCCGACGACGTTGCGCGCGGAGTGGCGCAGCGAGGCGTGCATCCGCTCGCGGTTTCGTCGAAAGGCGGAGACCACCGGGCCGGCGTCGGAGGCGAGCTCCGCTCGCAGCAGCGCCTCGGTCGCCGCTTGGCTCTCCGGGGCGAAGCGCGCGACGAGCGCCCGAGGCTCCTCCGACTCGGGGACGAGCACCGCGTACATGCGGTGCACGAGGGACACGAGCGGGTCGAAGTCGACGATCCAGACCAGCTCCGCGTGCTGCACCGCCGCGAGCGTGTAGCACTGGTCGGCCCCGACCCCGATGAAGGCGCCGCCGAGGTCGCGGATGTGCGGGAAGAAGAGGTCGTGCCGGTGCTCGTTGCTGACCGGGTAGTGCTCGTCGGGTGAGGGCGTGCCTTCGTCGGGCACGTCCTCGGCGATCTGCCGGAGCGGCGGCGGCAGGGGGGTCGCGCGATCGACCGGGAGCCGCGGCGCGAGGCGGAGCCAGCTCGGCAGGTCCGCGAGCGCCGTGCTCGTCGAGGTGAGAGCCACGAGCGTGAGGAGCGCGGCGAGGCGGCGCGTCATGGCGGCGAGCAGGATAGCTGGTGGGTGAGCACGGTCGAGGCCGTGCTATGCGCCCGCCACCTTCCTCATGTCGCGTTGGGTGTTCGGCTACGGCTCGCTGGTCTGGCGGCCGGCGTTTCTGCATCTCGAGGCCCGCCCTGCGCGGCTCGCCGGCTTCGCGAGACGCTTCTGGCAGGGCTCGACCGATCACCGCGGCGTGCCGGGCGCGCCTGGGCGGGTGGTCACGCTGGTCCGCGATCCGAGCGCGGTGTGCCTCGGCGTCGCCTACCGTGTGTCGGAGGATGTCTTCGGCGAGGTGATCGCCGGGCTCGATCATCGCGAGAAGGGCGGGTACGAGCGGCTCGATCTTCCCATCGCGCTCGCGCCGGACGAGCGCGAGGTCGAGGGCCTCGTCTACATCGCCGGTCCCGACAACCCGAGCTACCTCGGGCCTGCGCCGGCGAGCGCCATCGTCGCGCAGATCGCGGCGGCACGCGGGCCGAGCGGGCCGAACGACGAGTACCTCTTGCGGCTCGAGGAGAGCCTGCGCGCGCTCGGCGCCGAGGACGAGCACGTCTTCGAGCTCGCGGCGCTACTGCGTCGCTGGCGCGCGCTTC
>JAEZBP010001168.1 GCA_023427125.1 Pseudomonadota bacterium
CCCCCCCCCCCCCCGGGCGGGCCGGGGGGGGGGGGGGGCGGCCCCCCGCGGCGGCTGTCGTCTTGGATCGAGAAGGCGAGCGTCGTCCGATCGTCGCCGGTCGGGCGCGCGCTCTCTTTGCCGATCATCACGAAGCGCGTCTGGTTGTGGCCGTGATCCTGGATGCCGGTCGCCAGGACCGGCAAGGCGTAGAGCTCGCTCGCGAGCGAGCTGCCGACCGCCGCCGCGCCCGGATCGTTCCTCGCTTGCTGCACCCCCGCGGCGGTGGACGCGGTGTGCACGAGCTGCGCGTCGGGGAGCGCGCGGGCGAGCCAGCCGCGGCACTGGCCGAGCGCCTGCGGGTGCGAGTACACGCGCTCGACCTCCGAGAGGCCTGACGCGCGGCCGATCAAGCAGTGCACGATCGGCAGCACCACCTCGCGACGGATCACGCACCCGCCGCTCAAGAGGCCCTCGATCGCGCTCGCGACCGAGCCCTCGCTCGAGTTCTCGAGCGGCACGACGCCGTAGCTCGCGCGGCCGCGGGTGACCGCGTCGAAGACGCCGTCGATGGTCGCTTCCTCGAGGTACGAGGGCGCGTAGCCGAAGAGCGTGCGGGCCGCGAGGTGCGAGAAGGTGCCGGCCGGCCCGAGGTAGGCCACGCGCACCTTGGCTTGCAGCGAGACCGACGCGCTCATGATCTCGCGGAACACGGCGAGGATCGCCTCGCGCGGGAAGCGGCCGGCGCCGCGCTCGAGCAGCCGCCGCAGGACCGCGTTCTCGCGCTCCGGATCGACGGTGGCGAGGCCGCTCTCGCGCTTGGCCTCGGCGACGAACGCGACCAGCTCGGCGCGCTCGGCGAGGAGCGAGAGGAGCTGCTCGTCGACCGAGTCGATGCGGCGGCGCACGTCGGGCAGCTCGAGCGCGGGCGGCTCGGACGGGGGCTTGGGCGGCTCGCTCATCTACCAGCTGTCCTTGTGAACGCCGCGGAGCGCGCGACCCGAGGGATCGGCGTTCGCGGCGAACGACTCCTCCCACGCGATCGCGACGGGCGTGCTGCACGCGATCGACGGACCCTCGGGCACCGCCTTCGCGGCCTCGTCGCCGGGGAAGTGCCGCTCGAAGATCGCGCGGTAGAGGTAGGCCTCTTTGGTGAGCGGCGGGTTCCGCGGGAAGCGCTCCGCCGCGCCGGCGAGGGCCTCGTCGGACACCTCGCGCTCGGCGTGGGCGCGCAGGCCGTCGATCCAGCCGTAGCCGACGCCGTCGGAGAACTGCTCCTTCTGCCGCCAGAGGATCGCGGCGGGCAGCGAGCCCTCGAAGGCTTCGCGCAAGATGTTCTTCTCCATGCGTCCCTCGCGCACCATCTTGGCCTCCGGATCGAGGCTCATCGCGACATCGAGGAACTCGCGATCCAAGAACGGGACGCGCGCCTCGACCCCCCACGCGGCCATCGCCTTGTTCGCGCGAAGGCAGTCGTACTTGTGGAGCATCGACAGCTTGCGGACCGTCTCGTCGTGGAGGTCCTTCGCGCTCGGGGCCTTGTGGAAGTAGAGGTAGCCGCCGAAGATCTCGTCCGAGCCCTCGCCGCTCAGCACCATCTTGATGCCCATCGCGCGGATCTTTCGCGCCATCAGGTACATCGGCGTCGACGCGCGGACGCTGGTGACGTCGAAGGTCTCGAGGTGGTGGATGACGTCGTCGAGCGCGTCGAGCCCCTCTTGGAGTGTGAAGTGGAGCTCGTGGTGCACCGTGCCGATCGACTCGGCGGCGAGCTTGGCCGCCGCGAGATCGGGCGAGCCGGCGAGGCCGATCGCGAAGGAGTGCAGCTGCGGCCACCATGCCTCGGTCGCGCCGTCGGTCTCGATGCGCCGCTGTCGGAAGCGGTGGGCGATGGCGGCGAGGACCGAGCTGTCGAGCCCGCCCGACAGCAGCACGCCGTAGGGCACGTCGCTCATCAGCTGGCGCTGCACGGCGGCCTCGAGAGACGCGCGGACGGCGGCCGGCTCGGCGGGGTTGCCGCGCACGGCGTCATAGGCCTGCCAGGCAGGATCGTAGTAGCGGACCGGGGTCGAGCCGCGCGCGCTGTCGAGGTAGTGGCCGGGCGGGAAGTCGGTGATCGTGGCGCAGACGTCGACCAGCGCCTTCATCTCGGAGGCGACGTAGACTGTTCCGTCGGCGCTCTTTCCCATGTAGAGCGGCATCACGCCGATCGGATCGCGCGCGATCAAATAGCGATCCTCGCGCTCGTCGTAGAGCACGAACGCGAAGATGCCGTTGAGCTCTTCGAGGAAGGCGGCGCCCTGCTCCTCGTAGAGCGCGAGGATCACCTCGCAGTCCGAGCCGGTCTGGAAGGGATAGCTCGCCAGGCGGCGTCGGATCGCGCGGTGGTTGTAGATCTCGCCGTTGACCGCGAGCACGAGCGAGCGGTCGGCGCTGTAGAGCGGCTGCGCGCCGCTCTCGACGTCGACGATGGCGAGGCGCTCGTGCGCGAGGATCGCGCGCTCACCGCTGTAGATGCCGCTCCAGTCGGGGCCGCGGTGGCGCTGGCGCTTGCTGAGGCGAAGCGCCTGAGTGCGCAGCCCCTTCGGATCCGACGCGAGCTCGAGGATGGCCAGGACGGAGCACATGAGAACGGCGCGACGTAGCGCGGCGAGCTCCGATGCGCGAGCCCGTCACTCTCGCCACAGCCGCGCCGTCACCATTGGCGGTCGCGCGGCGGTGCGCAGGTCCTCGACATGCGGACCACCACCACTCTCAGCGTCGCCGCGCTGCTCGTCGCCGCAGGCGTAGCGGGCGCGCGCGCACAGGAACAGCAACAACAAGAGCAGCAGCAGGAGCAGCATGCTCGCGCGGAGACACAGCAGCGCGTCGAGGAACGCCCACCGGCCGAGAGCGGCGACTCGGAGGAGCTCCTCACCGGTCGCTTCGTGCTCGCCGGATCGCAAGAGCGGGCCGAGGCCCGCGTGAACGAGGCGATCGGTCGCGCCGTCGCCGAGATGGGCTTCATCACCCGCGGCGTGGCCGCCGACCGGCTCCGCGAGAAGAACCCGGTGCGGCGCACGGTCGAGACCGAGGTGCGCGGCGAGAACATCAGCATCACCTACGGCGACGCGACCTACGCGACGCGATCGGGCGACTGGCAGACGGTCACCGCGACCGGCGAGCAGGTCGAGCTGCTCCAGACCGCGTCGGGCAACTCGATCTTCCAGACGTTCCGCGCGCCCGACGGCGAGAAGACGACGGTCTATCGCTTCTCGCCCGACGGCGAGCGGCTGACCCTCGACATCACGCTGACGAGCCCCCGCCTGCCCGAGCCGCTGCGCTACTCGCTGCAGTACCGGCGCGCCGGCGGCGAGCAGCCGGTCGCCGCGCGCTGAGCGCGCTCGCGTCCCGATTACACGGAGCGACCCGAACATCCGCCTCCGCACCTCGTGCTGTGCCTTTCGCCGTCGAGCGTCCTCGGCGGCGAGGCGGCGTGAGCACGGAGCAGCTCGAGCCCGAGCGCAGGTTGGCGGTGCAAGCGCACCGTGGCTCCGGATGCGGCCGGGCCGAATCACGAAGGTCCAATTTGCCTCGTTGCTGTTCCCTCGCCGGGATCGGTTTGGTACTGTCGCCGCGCATGTTCCCGATGGCGACCAAGGCGGGCGGCCAGGCGTTCGCGTTTCCCGACGTGTGCAAGGTGCCGGCCCCGCCGGCGCCCCCGATCCCGACGCCGTTCCCCAACATCGCCATGCTCGATCAGGCGGACGGCGGGACCTGCAGCACGAAGGTCAAAGTGATGAACCAGCCCGTCGTCACCGTGGCCAGTGAGGTGCCGCGGACGATGGGGGACGAGGGCGGTACTCTGAAGGGGATGACCTCGAGCACCACCATGGACAAGGCCACCTTCAAGGCCGGCGTCGCGAAGGTGAAGGTAGAAGGAAACCAGGTGGTGAACATGCTCAAGACGACTGCCCACAATGGCGCGAGCGCCAACGCTCCGGGTGGGATGGTCGTCGCGCCCAGCCAGAACAAGGTCATCGTCAACGGGTGAGCGGCGGGTGGAGCTGCTCAAGGAGACGCCCTTCGAGGCGGCGTGGGTGGGCTGGGCCCCGCGACCGGGCGAGCACGCGCTGACCGTCGCCGTGAAGGCGACCTACGACCTGCCCGAAGAGGGCGTCGCCACCCTCGCGGCGGCGCAGGCGCTGCCCCGTGGCGACGACCACGTGGACGATGATCCCGCCTGCGCTCTCCGCTGGGCGTCGGACCTCGAGCCGATCAAGCCGTGCGCCGAGTGCTTCGTCGTCGGGAGCTTCCACGCCGCCGCGAGCAAGCCCGTCGAGCGATCGCTTGCGAGCTTCCGGGTGGGCGCCATCGAGAAAGCGGTGGCCGTCACCGGCGACCGCGCGTGGAAGTCGGGCCGTCCCACCGCGCCAGCTTCTTTCACCGAGATGCCGCTCGGCTGGGAGCGGAGCTTCGGCGGGCCCGGCCATCCGCCGAACCCCCTCGGCCGAGGGCTCGCGGCCGACGTGACAGGGCAGTTCCGGCTGCCGAACCTCGAGGACCCCCGCGACTCGATCGAGGGCGGCGCCGCTCGGCCGCGCGCCTACGGCATCGGCCCGATGCCCCGCACCTTCGCGGGACGGCTCCGCCACGCGGGGACCTACGACGCGCGCTGGCTGGCCGAGCGCTATCCCGGCTTCCCCGAGGACATCGACTATCGCCTCTTCCTCGCCGCGCCCGAGGATCA
The DNA here is from genome assembly GCA_023427125.1 of Pseudomonadota bacterium. Lineage (GTDB taxonomy): Bacteria > Myxococcota_A > Polyangia > Polyangiales > Sandaracinaceae > JAEZBP01. Next base: position 4,709 of record JAEZBP010001168.1, read on the forward strand.
GCGCATCCAGGGCTTCTTCAGCGGCGACGAGCCGATCGAGCTGCTCCACTTGCACCCCACGCACCCTCGCGTGCGCGCGCGGCGGGCCGGGC
>JAEZBP010001182.1 GCA_023427125.1 Pseudomonadota bacterium
GCGCGAGGCGGCCGCCGAGGCCCTCGGCGAGCACTGGCCCCGCTTCCGCCGCCGCGTCCCGGCCTCCTCCGGCACCCGCTGAGCCGGTCCTTGGACCGCGCTTTTCCATTCATAGTGTAGGCCACGCGGCTCCTCGGCGCGGCCGGCAGGGCGGAGAAGGTCGCGGTTTCTGGGCAATTCGGGCTGAGTGGGCCCAAAATCCCTGCGCCGGGCGTCCGGGAGCTCGCCGAGTGGCTGAATTACCCTGCGCCGGCCATCCGGGCGCTCGGTGAGCGGCCCGCGAACCCTTGTGACACCGACCGGGAGCGAGCCGAGTCGCTCGCGATAGGGTTGTCGGGCGGATCCGCCGAGGGGCGAGCGTCTCTGCACCCTTCGCGCGAGCATCTCCCCGAGGGGCGGCGGCCGGGCAAAGGGATCGAGCGACACCGCCGCCTCGCTCGACGGTCTCCGATCCGTTGCGCGAGCCGTTCTCCTCTACCCGATCGGTACGCCGAACGTAGCGAGGGTCACCGAGGGCATGGCGGGTCGCTGCTCGCAGGTTCGGGAGTCGATTCGCCCTTCCTCGCTGCACCACCAGCAGGGTTGCGCGCTGGTTTGGCTATCCGAGCTCGGCGCGGTGAGCGTCCGCCGCCTCGAGGATGCCGCGCAGCTCCCGCAGGTCGAGGGGCTTGCGCAGGTGCCGATCGAAGCCCGCGTGCATCGCGCGCCTTCGATCCTCGCTCGAGCCGTAGCCGGTCAACGCGACGAGGAGCACCTCGTCGCCCAGCTGGGCGCGGATCGCGCGGGCGGCGCCGTACCCGTCGAGGACCGGGAGACCCAAGTCGACGAGCGCGACGTCCGGCCTCGAGCGCACCGCCTGCTCGACGCCCGCCTGGCCGTCCGCGGCCTCGTGCACCTCGTGTCCCTCGCGCTCGAGCAGCATCCGCAGCATCTCGCGTGCGTCGTCGTTGTCCTCGACGATCAGGACGCGACGCCGCTTCTGGGTGTGCTCCGCCGGCTCGGGCTCGGGCGGCGCGAGCTCCCCCCGAAAGAGCGGCAGCCGGACGTGAAAGAGGCTGCCGCGGCCGAGCCCCTCGCTCGTCGCCTCCACGCTCCCGCCTTGCAGCTCGACGAGCCTCCGCACCAGCGTGAGCCCGATGCCGAGGCCGCCCTGCGCTCGCTCGTTGCGGCGCTCGCTCTGGACGAAGAGATCGAAGATCTGCGGCAAGAGCTCGGGCGCGATCCCGACGCCGTCGTCCTCCACCCGGAGCACGGCGTGCTCCCCTTCTCGCCCCACGACGACGCGGATGTGGCCCCCCGCGGGCGTGTAGCGCAGCGCGTTGCCGACGAGGTTCGCGATCACTTGCTCGAGGCGGACCGGATCGGCGCTGACCGGCGCGCGGCCGATCTCGAGGGAGACCGTGTGCCGATCGAGGCCGCCTGCCGCGCGCAGCGTCGCGAGGTGCGCGGCGGTGGCCTCACCGAGATCGAGCGGCCGCGGCTGGACCACGATCTTGCCGGTCATGACGCGGCCGACGTCGAGCAGATCGTCGATCAGCTTCCCGAGGTGCTGCCCCTGTCGCTGCGCGATCTGCCGCGCGCGGACGCAGGTCGGGTCGTCCGATCCGTACTGCGTGAGGAGCTCGAGCGCGGTCGTGAGCGCGCCGAGCGGGTTGCGCAGCTCGTGCCCGAGCATCGCGAGGAACTCGTCCTTGGCGCGGTTCGACGCCTGCATCTCCCGGAGCATCCGCGCGCGCTCCTCCTCGGCGCGCAGCCGCTCGGCGACGTCGCGGGCGATCTTCGAGGCACCGATGATGCGCCCCGTTCCGTCCCGCACCGGCGAGATGGTGAGGGAGACGTGCACCGGCGCGCCGCCCTTGTGCACCCGCACGGTCTCGAAGGGCGCGACGAGCTCGCCCCGCCGGATGCTCGCGAGCACCGCCTCTTCTTCGGGGCGCCGCTCGGGCGGGATGATCAGCAGGATCGACGCGCCGACCGCCTCTTCGGGGGTGTAGCCGAAGAGCGCCTCGGCGGCGCGGTTCCAGCTCGTGATGACTCCGTCGAGCGTCTTGCTGATGATCGCGTCGAACGACGAGTCCACGATCGCAGCCAGCCGCGCCTGCGCCTCGGTCGCGACCTCCTCCGGGCGGAGCGCGCGCACGATGACGCCGATCCCGTCCACCGCGCCGTCCGCGCCGAAGAGGGGCCTGAGGGTGACCGAGACATCGAGCGGCTCGCCGCTGCGCGTCCAGCAGAGGGTCTGGAGCGGGCCGATGCCCACGCCGCGCTCGAGCCGGGCCAAGGCGGCGTGCTCGTCGCCCGGGCGCAGCGGCGGCATGAGCGCCTTCAGCTCGCGCCCGACGAGGTCGCTCACCGCGTAGCCGAAGAGGCGCGCGGCGGCCGGGTCCGCCGACGTGATCGAGCCCTCGAGAGTGGTCGTCAGCGTCGCGCCCGGACGTCCCTGAGGAGAGGCACCGCTCGAGTCGCGCAGCTGACTCACTTCATCCCTCATCTCGTCCTTCGACAGCATCACCATCGCCCGTCGGCTCGTAGCGCCCGCGGGGACCGTGACCAGAGACGCGGGGTCGGGCTCGGCGCGGGTGTGACAGGATGCCAGCCGAGTTGCTCGCGATCTACGGCTCGCGCCGCGAGAGGTCCTGCCTCCCGGCGTAGGCGACATCGCCCGGGATCGGGGACCGCATCTTCGGAGGTCGTCAGCCATGCGGTGGGCGCGCAAGCGCAGTAAGCTCGCGCCGATGGAGGAGCCGAGCCGGAGCCGCGAGCGCGGGAGGATCGTCGAGCCGCCGCGCGGTCCGCGGTTCGCGCTCCGCTTCGAGGACGGGCACGGGGTGCTGGCCCTCGCGCATCCGCTGCCGTTCGCGCTCGGCGCCGTCGAGTCGCTCGAGCTGGCCCTCGGCCCGCTGCGCTTCCCGCTCGACCTCCGCTTCGGCGCCGCGCGCTTCCGCCCCCGGCGCACGCGCGTGCGGGCGGCCGCCATC
>JAEZBP010001183.1 GCA_023427125.1 Pseudomonadota bacterium
TGCCGGTGACGGAGGTCTCGTGGCACGCCGCTCGCGCGTACTGCCGCTGGCAAGGGCGCCGGCTCCCGACCGAGGCCGAGTGGGAGTGGGCCTCGCGCGCGAACGCGACACGCGCCGACGCGAGCGATGACCCCGAGCACATCCGGCAGGTGCTCGAGTGGTACGGCCGGCCGCGCGGCGCGCTGCGCGCGTCCGGGTCGGGCCCGGCGAACGTGTGGGGCGCGCGCGATATGCACGGGCTCGTCTGGGAGTGGGTCGAGGACTTCGGGGGCTCGATGGTCACGGCCGACAGCCGCGAGCGCGACGAGCGCGACGAGCGCAGGGTCTGCGGCGCCGCGGCCGTCTCGGGCGGCGACCCGAGCGAGTACGCCACCTTCATGCGCTTCGCCTTCCGCTCGAGCCTGCGCGCCGGATTCGCGCTGCCGAACCTCGGCTTTCGATGTGCCGCCGATCTGCCCAACCAGGAGGAGACTCCATGACGCCCAGCCCGCTCTCGATGACATGGGTCGCGCTGATCGCGCTCTCGCTCACGACGCTCGGATGTGGGGGTGAAGAGGCCCACGACCACTCTCACTGCGACACCGCGCAGGCGAACAACGCCCAGGCCGAGCACGCCGGGCACGGCGAGCACGCGATGCACGCCGCGGAGGGGGAAGGGGCGCAGGACGCGCTCGACGGTCAGTCGCTCTTCCACCTCGACGAGGACCTCTCCCTCGTCGATCAGGCGGGCGAGCCCTTCCCGCTGCGCTCGCTCGAGGCGCGGCCGACCCTCATCACGTTCTTCTATGGGGGCTGCACCACGATGTGCCCGCTGATCATCTCCGACGTGCGGCGCATCGTCGACGCCATGCCCGCGACCGAGCGCGCCGGCGTCAACGTGGTGCTCGTCACGATCGATCCCGCGCGCGACACCCCGGAGCGCCTGCGGGAGCTCGCCGCCGAGCGCTCGATCCCGGCCGAGTGGCGCCTCGTCGGCGGCGACGCCGCGTCGATCCGCACGCTCGCCTCGACGCTCGGGATGAGCTACCGGCCCCTCCCCGACGGCTCCTTCGCGCACGGCGCGCTCTTCACGGCGCTCGACGGAGAGGGACGCGTGGTGCGGCAGATCGACGGGCTCGGCCGGCCGATCGAGGAGCTCTCCCTCGCGCTGCGGCCGCGCTCGTAGTTGGCTGGAGGGGCTGTGGGCCAGCCCCTCCCCCCATTGTGGCAGAGCCACAATGGGTCCCCCTCCCAAGGCGCTACGGCGCTACGGCGCTCCGCGCCTGCGCGCATGATCCCATCGCGGGGCGATGGGGCCCTGTCGACCAAGGGCATCGCTGCGCGATGCCTGGGTCTCCGGCTCTTGGGGCCGGTGATTGAGCGACAGGTCCTGGGCGCGACGTGACGTGGCGCACGCTGAGCGCGCCGCGATGCCTCCACATTGCGCGGCATGTTCATCGCGAAGACCATCATCGAGCCGTTCCGCGTCAAGGTCGTCGAGCCGCTGCCGATGCCGACCCGCGAGGAGCGGGAGCGCGCGATCACCGCCGCACGCTTCAACCTCTTCGGGGTCCGCGCCGACGACGTGACGATCGATCTGATGACCGACTCCGGCACCTCGGCGATGAGCCAGGACCAGTGGGCGGCGATGATGCGCGGCGACGAGTCGTACGCCGGGGCGCGCTCGTTCTTCGAGCTCGAGGAGGTCGTCTCGGAGCTCACCGGCCTCCGCCACGTCATCCCGACCCACCAGGGGCGCGCCGCCGAGCGCATCCTCTTCAGCACCCTCGGCCACGGCGGCCTGGCCATCCCGGCCAACACCCACTTCGACACCACCCGCGCCAACGTCGAGGCGTCCGGGTGCGAGGCGCTCGACTTCGTCGCGCCCGAGGGGACCGATCCGGCGAGCGACCACCCCTTCAAGGGCAACGTGGACGTCGCGCGGCTCGCGCGCTTCCTCGAGGAGCACCACGCGCGCGTGCCGCTCGTCCTCGTGACGGTCACGAACAACAGCGGCGGCGGCCAGCCGGTGTCGCTCGCGAACCTGCGAGAGGTGCGCGAGCTGGCCTCGCGCTACGGCATCCCGGTCTACCTCGACTGCGCGCGCTTCGCGGAGAACGCGTGGCTCATCAAGCAGCGCGAGCCGGGCCAGCGCGATCGTCCGGTCGCCGAGATCGCGCGCGAGATGTTCCGCCTCGCCGACGGCGCGCTGATGAGCGCGAAGAAGGACGGCCTCGTCAACATCGGCGGCTTCCTCGCGATGAACGACGACGCGCTCGCGCAGCGCTGCCGCAACGCGCTCATCCTCACCGAGGGCTTCCCGACCTACGGCGGTCTCGCCGGGCGCGATCTCTCCGCGCTGGCGGTCGGCCTCCGCGAGGTGCTCGACGAGCGCTACCTCGAGTACCGCGTCGCGTCGATCGCGTACGTGTGGCGCCACCTGCGCGAGGCCGGCATCCCGCTGCTCGCGCCCTCGGGCGGCCACGCGGTCTACCTCGACGCGCGCGCGTTCCTCCCGCACGTGCCGCCCGAGCAGCTCCCTGGGCAGTCGGTCGCGATCGCCCTCTACCTCGAGGCCGGCGTGCGCTCGGTGGAGATCGGCACGGTGATGTTCGGCCGCACCCTGCCCGATGGCCGCCAGGCCACCGCGCGCCTCGAGCTCGTGCGCCTCGCGATCCCGCGCCGGGTCTACACCCAGAGCCACCTCGACTACGTCATCGAGGCGGTGCGCTACGTCCACGAGCGGCGCGACGAGCTCGGCGGCTACCGCATCGTCGACGAGCCCCCTGCGCTCCGCCACTTCACCTGCGGCTTCGAGCCGCTGTCGTAGCTCAGCACGGAGGCGGGGCGCGGGCCGCGCCCCCC
>JAEZBP010001217.1 GCA_023427125.1 Pseudomonadota bacterium
CCGCTGACCGACGCCGCCGGCGAGCGTTCGACGCGCGGGCCCAAGCTCGAGAAACCCCAGGGCCGCTCCCGAGCCGCCGCGCTCCTCTCCGCGATCGCCGAGCTCGGCCCCAAGTCGGCCCGGCCGATCGTCGAGCCGCGTCTGCCGGTGAGCGGCGGGCGACGGCGCGCCCGAGATCGGCTTCGCCGACGAGCGGTCAGACCAATCGATCTCGAGATCGCTCCGACCGCAGGCGACCTCTCCCGACTCGATTTCAGAATCGTTCGCGGCGTCTCGCGAGCGGCCCGAGCCGTTCCAGAAGCGCTCGTGGCGATCGCGAAGCGCTCCCATCGATTTCAGAATCGTTCGCGGCGTCTCGCGGGCGGCCCGAGCCGTTTCCAGAAGCGCTCGTGGCGATCGCGAAGCGCTCCCCATCGATTTCAGAATCGTTCGCGGCGTCTCGCGGGCGGCCCGAGCCGTTTCCAGAATCGCTCGTGGCGATCGCGAAGCGCTCCCCATCGATCTCAGAATCGATCGCGGCGTGTCGCGGTCGGCCCGTGCCGTTTCCAGAATCCCCCTTGCCGATCGCGAAGCGCGCCGGGCCGATTTCTGAATCGATCGCGGTGTCTCGCGGTCGGCCCTGAGGCTCTCGGAGGTTCGCCGGCCGCCTCCCGGTCCGTCAGCGAGGACGCTACGGCGGCCGCGACGGATCGGTCATGATGGCTCGCCATGGTCGATCCCGTCCGCAGCGCCTCCGCCGTTCTGACCGGCCTGAGCGCGTCGGTGCCCGAGCTCGAGGCGCTCTACCAGGATCTCCACGCTCACCCCGAGCTGTCGATGCAGGAGGCGCGCACGGCGGGCATCGCCGCCGAGAGGCTGCGGCGCGCCGGCTACGAGGTGACGGCGGGCGTGGGCGCGACGGGCGTCGTCGGGCTGCTCCGCAACGGCGAGGGCCCGACGGTGATGGTGCGCGCCGACATGGACGCGCTGCCCATCGCGGAGCGCACGGGCCTCCCGTACGCGAGCGCGGTCACGGCGAAGGACGCGGAGGGAAACGTCGTGCCCGTGAGCCATATGTGCGGCCACGACATGCACGTGGCCTGGCTGATCGGGGCGGCGACCTTGATGGCGCAGGCGCGCGACGCCTGGAAGGGCACGTTGATGGCGGTCTTCCAGCCGGGCGAGGAGACCGCGCAGGGCGCCCGGGCGATGATCGACGACGGCCTGCTCGAGCGCTTCCCCGCCCCCGACGTCGTGCTCGGCCAGCACGTCATGCTGGGCCCCGCCGGCACCGTGGCCGGCAGCGCCGGACCGATCACGTCGGCGGCGGACAGCCTGCGGATCCGCCTGTTCGGGCGGGGCGCGCACGGCTCGATGCCGCAGGCGAGCGTCGATCCCATCGTGATGGCGGCCTCGATCGTCCTGCGGCTCCAGACCGTCGTCTCGCGCGAGATCGCCGCCACCGACGCGGCGGTGGTCACGGTCGGCGTGCTCTCCGCCGGCACCAAGGCGAACGTCATCCCCGACGAGGCCCTCATCGAGCTGAACGTGCGGACGTTCGACGCCGGCGTGCGCACCCACGTGCTCGCGGCGATCGAGCGGATCGTCCGGGCGGAGGCCGCCGCATCCGGCGCCCCGCGCGAGCCCGAGATCACGCCGCTCGAGCGCTACCCGCTCAACGTGAACGACCCGGCCGCCAGCGAGCGCATCGCCGCGGCCTTTCGCGCCCACTTCTCGCCCGAGCGCGTGAAGCACACCGGCCCGGCGCCGGCGAGCGAGGACTTCGGCTGCTTCGGCAGCGCGTGGAAGGTGCCCTCGGTGTTCTGGTTCGTCGGCGGCCACGATCCCGCAAGCTACGCCGAGGCCAAGGCCGCCGGCGCGCTGCATCGCCTGCCGGTCAACCACAGCCCCGAGTTCGCGCCGGTCCTGCACCCGACCCTCGAGACCGGCGTAGAGGCGATGGTCGTCGGCGCGCTGGCGTGGCTCGGCGCATGATCGACTTCCAGACCCTCGCGCACGCGCTCGACCTCGCCGGCACGTTCGTCTTCGCGATCAGCGGCGCGATGGCGGCGGTCAATCGCCGGCTCGACATCTTCGGCGTCCTCGTCCTCTCGTTCGTCACCGGCTGCGTCGGCGGGATCACCCGCGACGTGCTGATCGACGCCGTCCCGCCGGCGGCCCTGATGGACGAGCGATACCTCTTCGTGTCGCTCCTGGCCGGGCTCATCGTCTTCTTCGGGTATGCCGGCGTCGACAGGCTGCGCACCGCGATGCTGCTCTTCGACGCCGGAGGCCTCGCGCTCTTCGCCGTCGCCGGCGCGCAGCGAGCGCTCGACCACGGCCTGAGCCCGTCGATGTCCGCCCTGCTGGGCATGGTCTCGGGCATCGGCGGCGGCATGGTGCGCGACGTCCTCCTCGCGGAGATCCCGCAGGTGCTCCGCTCGGACCTCTACGCGGTCGCGGCGCTGGCCGCGGCATGCGTCGTCGTGATCGGCGGCGAGCTCCACGTCCCCTATGTGGCCTCGGCGCTGGTCGGCGCGGCGCTCTGCTTCGGCCTTCGCTTCATGGCGATCCGCTACCGCTGGCAGCTGCCCACCGCGCGCCTGTCCGCGCGCGATCGCGCGAAGGCAGAGCCGAAGAAGGAGGAGTAGCGCCTCGAATCATCCGGCTCGGAGGGTCCCTCCCTCGACGTAGTCGAGCGCCGGGGCTCGGAAGCCCATCGCGACCCAGGCCGTCGCGAGCCTCCACATGAACGTCAGCGACTGCCGGCGGCTGTTCGGCAGATCCGCCGGCAGGCTCTGCCCCGGCGGGAGATCGCTGGCCATCGTCCGCATCTGCGCGGCAGGACGAGCGCCGTCCGGCCACATGCCGGCGTAGAGGCTGAGCCAGTGCCCTCCCTCGAGCTCGAGGAAGACGGGGGTGTTGCAGCACGTCGCGACGACCCGCCGCGTGCCGCTGCGCGGCGTGAGCCGGTGCTCCGCCATCGTCGCCGCGCCCGCGAGGCAGCGAACCCGATCCTTGCGGTAGAGCACGAAGTGCGTGGTGCCGAGCGGCCCTCGCGGATCGGCTCCGTCGCGCAGGCCGGCGAAGAGCGCGGCGGCCTCGCCGCAGCTCTTGCACGCACACTCGCAGCTCAGGATCGGGGCGCCGGTCAAGCTCAGCTCGGTCTGGCCGCAGCGGCAGCGTATCGTGTCGGACATGCCGTGGATCTGTTAGCCCGACGAGAGGTCGCGAGCACCCTCGTCACGGAGCGAAGTCGACGCGGCGCACGAGCTGCTCGAGCTCGGCCACGACCTCCTCGTGCCTCTCCGGCGGCGACGTGCACCCGAAGACCACCGCCATGCGCGCGCGCACGCGTCGCTCCGCGAAGACGGCGGACGGAGGCTGCACGACCACGAGGGTGGTGCGCGACGGCGCCGCGCCGGGGTCGGCGCGAGGGACGAGATCGAAGGTCATCGCGTAGGCGGGGTGACCGTCGACGCGCGCCGGGCGCTCGCGAAGGACGCCCACGAGCACGTGCGTCGGCGCCCCGAGGCCCACGAGATCGGGCGGAGGGCCCCATCGGCCGTCGATGCCGTACACCCCGGCGTGCGCGAGGTGGAGAGGGTCCATGCCCGACCAGCGGGAGGCGAGCGGCGCGCTGCGCGCCCAGATGGCCCCGCGTCCGTCTCGGTGCCCGAACCAGAGGTCGTAGCGCTCCATCACGAGCGGATGCGAGCGGCGAGCCCGGAGCGTGGGCGAGAGCGCGTGCGCGTCGTAGGTGGAGAGGAAGCGCGCAGCGCGGCTCCCTTCGATCGGCTGGCCCTGCGCGTCGAAGCGATAGCTCTCGAGCCGCCACTGCTCCGAGAGCAGGCGCGGCGCGTCCTCGCTTCCGTAGCGGACTCGGTAGTGGCCTCGCGTGAGGTAGAACGCGCCCTCGCCGAAGTGGCCGATCGCGCGCGGCTGGATGCAGCCGCCCGCGAGCGCGGCGAGCGTGACGAGGGCCAGGGTGCGAGCGCGGATGCTCATGGGATCACGTAGGCGGCGGTGACGCCGAGGAGGGCCCCGGGGGCGTAGCCGACGCTCGTGTGCTCGCGCCCCGTCCGGTTGTAGGCGGTGAGCGGCATCCCGACGGCCACGCCGACCTCGAGCGCGCCGTCGAGCAAGAGGAGCGTGATCTCGGCGATCGGCCCGCCGGCGACGTCGACGCGGCCGCCGCCTCCGCTCGGCGACCACTGCATCCCGATGTCGCCGCCGAGGCGCAGGTTGATCCAGCGCCCGAGATCGACGTTGAGGAAGAGCGCGCGCAGGCGGAGCGAGAACGGGCTCGACGACACGAGGGTGCCGGCCCCGAGGTACTGCTCGTGCCACGACTGGAAGCTCGCCGCGATCCCGAGCCGAAGGCGCCACGGGCTCGTGGCTCGATAGCGAATGTCGAGGAAGCCCGAGAGCTCGAAGAGCGCGCCGTCGGGGACGTTGAGCCCGCCGCCGAGCACCGCCGCGACGCGGAGCTGAACGCCCGCGTGCACCGCCCCGCGCGGCACGTAGCCGTTCTCGCGGTCGTAGGGGTCCCACGGCAGCGCCTCGACGCCCACGGCGTCATCGAGGATCCACGTCTCGCCCTCACCGAGGAAGCGCGCCGCTCCGCCGAACGCGGCGCCCTCCTCTCGCGCCTCCGGCGACAGCGCCTGGGCCGCATCATCGAACTCCGGCTCACCGCCCGGCGCATCGAGCGCGCCGCGCGCGGGGTCGCCGAGCTCCGCC
>JAEZBP010001218.1 GCA_023427125.1 Pseudomonadota bacterium
CTCCACGCCGACGCGCGTGCCCGCGGCCCAGGGAGCGCGCGCGTGACCATCCAGGTCTTCTCGGACTTCCAGTGCCCGTTCTGCAGCCGCCTCGGCCCGACCCTCGATCGCCTGCTCGAGGCGTACCCGCGCGACGTGCGAATCATCTTCCGCGACTACCCCCTCCCATTCCACGACAACGCGATGCCGGCCGCCGAGGCCGCGCGCGAGGTCTTCCGCCAGCGGGGCAGCGCCGCGTTCTGGCGCTACCACGATCTGCTCTTCGCGAACCAGCGAGAGCTCGACACCGACGCGCTCGTGCGCCTGGCCGAGCAGGTGCCCGGCGTGAGCTCCGCCGCCGTGCGCCGCGCCCTCGAGCGCGGCACCCACCGCGCGGCGGTCCAGGCCGACATGCAGGCCATCACCGACGCCGGCGCCCGCATCGGCACCCCGAGCTCCTTCGTCAACGGCCGGCTCATCCAGGGCGCCCAGCCCTACGAGACCTTCCGCGCCGCCGTCGAGCGCGCCCTCGCCGAGCCGTAAATTGGCCGAGCACGATTCGGAGACATGAAGCGCAAGTCCCCGTTCGTCCTGAGCGAGGTCGAGCCGAAGGCTCGACCGTCGTCGAAGGGCGACCCGGCCGCCGGCGTGCTTCGACTACGCCATCGCCTTCGGCGATGGCTCGCTCAGCACGAACGGTTGGGGGGCGTGCGTCGCCGCATCGCGCTCGGTCACTTAACTAACTAGTTCTCGCGCGTGAGCGTGTAGACGCCGTCGACGATGCCCTGGCGATCGAAGCCGACGATCAGCGTCGGTCCCCAGGGCATCCCGTCGCGCTGGCCGACCTCGTAGGTCCAGTCGGTCGGCGTGAAGCCGTGCGCCGCGCAGAGCTCGCGGACGCCGCACTCCTGCCCGCGGCCGAGGCGCTCCTGGACCTCGCCGCGGCGCAGCCCGTGGAGCACGCTCCCCTCGCGCACCGTCCTGACCAGCTCGTTGTGCTCGCGGAGCACGTCCTCATCCGTCACGTCGGCCTCGAGCGCGGCGCGCAGGCGAGTCAGCGTGGCCTCGCGATCGACGCCGGGGCCGCACGCGGGGATCGCCGCGCAGAAGAGGGTGAGGACGATGAGTCGCTTCATGGTCGGGCGATGATAGCCGAAGCCTTCGATGCGTGGACGCGCTCCGGCGTGCGCGCTACACCCCCGGCCCGTGAACGAGCCCTCCGCCGCGAGCGCCATCGAGGGCGCCCTCTCGCGCGCGACAGCCCGGATCGACGACACCGTTCGCGCGCTCGAGAGCGCCCGCCGGGTCGATCTCAGCGGGCTGCCGCCGAGCGCCGCCGCCCTCGTCCTCGCGCGCTTCGCCGCGAGGACCTCGCGCAAGGTCCTGGTGCTCACCTCCGACACCGACGCGGCGCGGCGCGCCGTCTCGGACCTCGAGCTCTTCGGCGGCCTCGCCGACTCCGAGGGCGAGTCGGGCGGCGAGGTCCTCGCCTACCCCGCCCACGAGATCAGCCCCTACGTCGACGTCGCGCCCGATCGCCGCGCCTCGATGGATCGGCTCGCCGCGCTCTTCCACCTCGCGCAGCGGCTGCCCTGGCGCTTCCTCGTCGCGCCCCTCTCCGCCCTCGCCCGGCGCGTCCCGCCGCGCGCCGCCATCCTCGCGCGCTCCGCCGTCATCCGCGCCGAAGAGGAGCTCGATCGCGACGAGCTCGTGCGCACCCTCGTCGAGGGCGGCTACATGCGCGTCCCCGTCGTCGAGGATCCCGGCACCTTCGCCGTGCGCGGCGCGCTGATCGACATCTACCCGCCGCACGCCGAGCACCCCGCGCGCGTCGAGCTCGACGACTGGCTCGTGCTGTCGATCAAGCGCTTCGATCCCGACGATCAGCGCACCCACGAGGCGCTGCCCGAGCTCTTCATCCACCCGGTGCGCGACGCCCTCCAAGGCCCCGAGGAGATCGCGCTCGCCCGCGTCCGGGTGCGCGAGCTCTGCGAGTCGATCGATCTGCCGACGCGCGCGACGCGCCAGCTCATCGAGGATCTCGAGAGCGGCCGGCTCTACCTCGGCATCGACGGCTGGCTCCCCGCCTTCTATCCGTCGCTCGAGACCCTCTTCGACTACCTCCCGGACGACGTCGTCGTTGCGATCCTCGATCCGAGCGCGGCCGTGCACGCGGCGACGGACACCTTCGATCGCGCGCGCCGCGATCACGAGGCCCGCGCGGACTCGGGCCAGCCCGCCTTCCCCTTCACCGATCACTTCCTCGAGGAGGACGCGCTCGTCGAGCGCCTCTCGGCCTCGCGCCTCGCGCTCGTTCACCGCCTCGCGATCGGCGGCCAGCGCGGCGAAGACGAGGGCCCCCTCGCCTCGCTCGAGAGCGTCGCGCATGATGGCCTGCTCACGCTCGCCGCCGAGGATCAGCAGCCGCTCGTCGCCGAGCTCGAGACGAACAAGAAGACCCACGGCCAGGGCGATGCGCTCGCGCCGCTCGCGACCCACGCGCGCCGCTGGCTCGACGCCGGGCTGCGCGTCGTCTTCACCGCGCGGACGGCCACCCAGGCCCAGCGCCTCGGCTCGATCCTCAAGGGCTACGGCGTGCCGACCGTGCCCGGCGAGCCCGCGCCCTTCTCGAGCGCGATCCTCGCCGGCCGGCCGCCCGGCGCCGCGCAGATCACGATCGGCAACCTCTCCGCCGGCTTCGTGCTCGCCACCGAGGCGCTCGCGATCGTCACCGAGGAGGAGGTCTTCGGCACTCGCGCGCGGCGCAAGAAGCGCGGCGACGAGAAGAAGAAGAGCGACAAGGCCCGCGGACGCGCGTTCCTCGAGGATCTGCGCCAGCTCGAGGTCGGCGACTACGTGGTGCACTCGGACCACGGCGTCGGCCGCTACCTCGGCCTCGAGCGAAAGACCTTGGGCCTGAGCCGCGACGAAGAGATCCGCGGCATGAAGGCCGCGTTCGTCGAGGTGCTCGTCGTCGAGTACGCCAACGCCGACAAGCTCTTCCTGCCCGTCACGCGCCTCCACCAGCTGCAGAAGTACTCGGGCGGCGAGGGCCACAAGCCGAAGATCGACAGGCTCGGCGGCCAGACCTTCGAGAAGACGAAGTCGAAGGTCCAGAAGCACGTCAAGCAGATGGCCGACGAGCTCCTGCGCCTCTACGCCGAGCGCATGGCGCACCAGCGCGAGCCGCTCGCCGCGGCCGACCGCAGCTACGCCGAGTTCGAGGCCACCTTCGCCTTCGAGGAGACGCCGGACCAGGCCCGCGCCATCGAGGACGTGCTGAGCGACCTCGAGGATCGCCGCCCGATGGATCGCATCGTCTGCGGCGACGTCGGCTTCGGGAAGACCGAGGTCGCGATCCGCGCGGCCTTCCGCGTGGCGAGCGGCGGCCGCCAGGTCGCGGTCCTCTGCCCGACCACCGTGCTCGCGCAGCAGCACTTCCACACCTTCGCCGATCGCCTCAAGGACCACCCGGTGCGCGTCGAGGTCCTCTCGCGCTTCGTCGAGCGCGAGAAGCAGAGCGAGATCCTCCAGGCCACCAAGGACGGCAAGGTCGACATCCTCGTCGGCACCCACCGCCTCCTCTCGAAGGACGTCCACTTCAAGCAGCTCGGCCTCCTCGTCGTGGACGAAGAGCAGCGCTTCGGCGTCACGCACAAGGAGCGCGTCAAGAAGCTCAAGAGCGAGGTCGACGTCCTCACCCTCACGGCCACGCCCATCCCGCGGACCCTGCAGCTCGCGGTCGGCGGCCTCCGTGACCTCTCGCTCATCACGACCCCGCCCACCGATCGCCGCGCGGTCCGCACCTTCGTCATCCGGTGGGACGATCACCTCATCAAGGAGGCCATCCAGCGCGAGCTCTCGCGCGGCGGCCAGGTCTTCTTCGTCTACAACCGCATCGAGGGCCTCTACGAGCGCGCCCACCGCCTGCAGGAGCTCGTCCCCTCGGCGCGCATCGCGGTCGGCCACGGCCAGCTCTCCGAGGGCGTCCTCGAGCGCACCATGACCGACTTCGTCGAGGGCCAGTACGACATCCTCTGCTCGACCGCGATCATCGAGAGCGGCCTCGACATCCCGCGCGCCAACACGATGATCATCGACCGCGCCGACTCCTTCGGCCTCGCGCAGCTCTACCAGCTGCGGGGCCGCGTCGGCCGCAGCAAGGAGCGCGCGTACTGCTACCTCCTCACCCCGCCGCCGAGCCAGCTCACCGACGACGCGCGCGCCCGCATCGAGGCGCTCGAGCGCTTCAGCCACCTGGGCGCCGGCTTCCAGGTCGCCTCGCTCGACATGGAGCTGCGCGGCGCCGGCGACGTCCTCGGCGGCGAGCAGAGCGGCACCATCGCCGCCATCGGCTTCGAGCTCTTCCTCCACATGCTCAACGAAGCGGTCGCCGAGCTTCGGGGCGAGCCCATCGTCCACGAGGTCGACACCGAGCTCACCCTCGACGTCGAGCAGTACCTCCCGGACGACTACATCGAGGACGTCGGCCTGCGCCTCTCCTTCTACAAGCGCCTGGCGAGCGCCGAGGACGAGCAGGAGGTCATCGATCTCGCGAGCGAGATGGAGGACCGCTTCGGCCCCGCGCCGCGCCAGGCCATGCAGCTCGTCCGCGCGATGCGCCTCAAGCCGGCCCTGCGCGCCCTGCGCGCCCTCGGCTGCGAGGCCACCCCCCAGCGCGTCACCCTCCACCTCAAGGAGGACACCCCCCTCGACCCCGCCAAGGTCATGGGCCTCGTCACCCGCCGCGGCGCCCCGTGGAAGCTCACGAGCGACATGAAGCTCACGAGGCGCTTCGGCCCCGACGAAGGCAGCGACTCCCTCGAGCACGTCGAGCAAGTCCTCACCGAGCTGAGCGGGCTGAGTTAGCTGGCGCGCGCATTCGCGAGCGCGCGGCCGAGCTCCGCG
>JAEZBP010000027.1 GCA_023427125.1 Pseudomonadota bacterium
GTGCTCGATCGTCTTGTCGAGCACGACGCCGGTCGTCAGCCGATGCCCGTGCGCGAGCGCGAGGAACGGCCAATGGAGCGCCGCGAGCGTCGTCACCGTCGCCAGCACCGTGAGCGATGCCCCACGAAGGGATTGTCGCCCGCGCCGCCGCGCCTCGTGCTCGAGCGGCCGCGTGGAGAGCAGCATCCGGTGTCGCTTGGGCGGCCGCAGGATCAGCACGTCGGACTCACCGCGATAGCCTGCGCGCGGATCGACGCCGCGCTCGAGCACCCCGCTCACGTAGACCGCCTCGCCGTGCTCGAGGCGCCCCGTGCGCACCCGCGTGTCGGCGCTCGTCCTCACCCCCACGTCGAGGTCGTCCACCAGGCGCACGTCCTGATCGGGCTCGACGCGCACACGCTGGCCCGAGGCGAGCACGAGCATGAAGGGCCTGACGTTCAGCTGGCGCTCCACCTCGGTCCAGCGCGTACGCACGGCCTTCTTCTTCCCCCGCACCTCGACACCGACCTGCGTGATCGCGAGCTCGATGACGGAGCCGGCGCCGCCTTCGAGCTCCACTCTTCCGTGCAGGAGGGTCGGGCCCGGCTCGAGCACACCTCGCTCGCGCGCGAGCCGACCCGAGCGTGCGGCGGCTCGCTGCGTGAGCCGATGGCGCAGCGCGACGATCGAGAGCGCGGCGGCGAAGAGGAGCGGCAACGCGAGGTTGAGGCCGTAGACGTTGAGCGCCGCCAGACGAGGCGGCAGCGCGCTCACTGGATAGAGCTCGGCCCAGCGCGGATCGAAGCCCTCCTCTCGGGCGAGCGCGAGCGCCTCGGTCGTGACGTCGTCGGGCGGCGGACGCTCTACCGCCTCCGATTCGCACGCGACGAGCAGCAGCATCGCCATCAGCGCGAGAGAGCGCATCTCGAGGACGAGCTTATCGCAGCCGCGATCAGACCGCGCCGGTCGCGATGAGGTGCGCGCAGGTGCGCTCGATGCCTTCGCTCACGCTGACCTGCGGGTCGTAGCCGAGGTCGCGCCGAGCCTTCGCGATGCTGAAGTAGTGGTGCGTGCACATGTAGCGGATCGCGAAGCGCGTGAGGCCGTCCTCGGGGCCGGGGCGCATGCCGAAGAGCGCGCCGGCGCCCTCCTTGATCGCCGCGATGCCGTAGACGAGCTGGTGCGGGATCGCCGCCTTGATCGGCGGCAGCTCGAGGCGGGCGAGCACGGCGCGGACGAAGTCCCAGAAGGGCATCGGCTCGCCGTTGGTGATGAAGTACGCCTGCCCCGCGCACGCCGCGCCCGGCGCGAGCAGGCGGTCGGCCGCCAGCAGCGCGTCGACGAGGTTCGAGACGTAGGTGTAGTCGCTGAGCCAGGTGCCGCGGCCGACCTGGACCCGCAGCCGGCCGGCCTTCGCGTGCTTGATCACCGCGGGGAGGAAGCGCCCGTCGCCCGGGCCGAAGATGACGTGCGGGCGGAGGGCGACGGTCGCGACGCGCGCGTCGTTGAACGCGAGGACCTCCTTCTCGGCGGCGATCTTGCTGTCGGCGTAGGGCGCCTGCGAGATCGCCGCGTAGGGGAGCGACTCGTCGCCGTCCTCGATGTCCTTGCCCTGATAGACGACGCTGCCGCTCGAGACGTAGACCACCTTGGGCACGCCGGCCTCGCGGCAGCCCGCGAGCACGTTGCGGGTCCCTTCCAAGTTCACGCGCCAGACGAGCTCGGTGGCGTGCTGGCGCGTGTGGACGGCGCTCGCGTTGTGAAAGACCGTGTCGGCGCCGGCGACCGCGTCGCGGACCGCCTTCGGATCGGTGATGTCGGCCTGCACGGCGACCACGTCGTCGCGGCCCGGGTCGTTCTGGTCGACGCAGATCACGCGATCGCCGCGCGCGACGAGCGCGTCCATCAGGTGCTTGCCCACGAAGCCGCACCCGCCCGTCACGACGCTGGTCTGCCCGCTCTTGCC
Organism: Pseudomonadota bacterium; assembly: GCA_023427125.1. Lineage (GTDB taxonomy): Bacteria > Myxococcota_A > Polyangia > Polyangiales > Sandaracinaceae > JAEZBP01. The sequence goes on from JAEZBP010000027.1 coordinate 1,946, forward strand.
GCTCTGCATGGCGGGCGAGGATAGACGGCGCGCGCGCCGGCGCACCGCGCGCTGTGCGCTTGCGCGCGGCTCAAGCCTTCGCGCGGGCCTGCTCGGCTTGGTAGAGCGGCAGCTCCTCCGCGAACGCGCGCGCGACGCTCGGCCGCTCCTTCATGCGGGCGTGGAACGCCTTCAGCGCCGGGTAGTCGGCGAGGCCGATCGGCGTCGCGAGCGCCCAGTTCAGCACGGTGTAGAGGTATCCGTCGGCCACGCTGTGCACGTCGAGGACGTGCTCGCGCCCCCTCATGTGCGCGTCGATGTGCGCGAGGCGGGGTCGGCCCTTCTCGGTCGCGTAGCGCTTGGCCTCGTCGGGCGCGGTCGGGTCGAAGAGCACGGCGAAGGTCCCCTTGTGCAGCTCGGTGCCGATGAAGCTGAGCCACTGGCGCAGCTCGTGAGGGCGCGAGGCCGCCGCGCTCGGGCTCCGCTCGGCGATGTGCTGGAGCACCGCGGCGCTCTCGGTGAGCAGCGTTCCGTCTTCGGTGCGCAGGGCCGGCACGAGCCCGAGCGGGTGGACATCGCGATAGTCGCGGCCGTCGGAGAGCCGCTTGGTCCGCGGATCGACGCGCACGAAGGTGGCCTCGAGGCCGGCCTCGTAGAGCGCGATGCGGGCCGCGAGCGAGCACGCGAGCGGTGAGAAGTAGAGCTCCATGATCATCTCCTTGCGGGTGTGGTGCGGAGCGTGCGGCGCGGCGATGAATGCGTCCAACGCATATCTCGCATATGCTCTATGCGTGTGCAGCATGCATCGAGAGCCGGCCTCGATCCCCGCGTCGCCCCAGCTCGAGGTCCGCGACCTGCGCGTCGTGATCGCGATCGGGAGCGCCGGGACCACCGCCGCCGCCGCCGAGCGCCTCCACCTCACGCAGTCGGCGGTGAGCCGCGCGCTCCAGGTGGCGGAGGCGCACGCGGGCACCGCGCTCTTCACGCGCACGGCCCGCGGGCTCGTGCCCACCGAGGCCGGCGCCGCCGTGCTC
>JAEZBP010000041.1 GCA_023427125.1 Pseudomonadota bacterium
GATCTACCTCGAGGTGCTGCCCGCGACCGCGCGCACGCTCGCCGATTGAGCGCGTACGCGAGACTCGAGCCTCGCGCGGCGTGAGCCGCGGTCGCGGTACGCGAGACTCGATCCTCGCGCGGGGTGAGCGCGCTCGTGGTGCGCGAGACTCGCGTCTCGCGTACGGTGAGGAAAGTGCGCCAAGTTTCGCGGTGAGTCTCGGCGCAACCGCGCTGGGACGGCGAAACGGGGCCTCTTGGTGGCCCGGCGCCGTCCAACTTCTGGTCAGGCGCGCGCGGCGGTGAGCATGAAGTTGTCGAGGCCGAGGGCCTCGGTGTCCTCGGGCTTGCCGACGCGGCCGATCGTCATGCCGCGCGCCTCGAGCAGCTCCTTCACGTCGCGGAGCCGGCCGTCCTTGTCGTGACCCTCGAGGACGATCTGCCGGATCCGGCTGAAGCCGCCCTCGTTCATGCCGAGCAGCACGTCGAGCTCGGCGCCCTCGACGTCGATCTTCAGGAGATCGATCTGCGGGACCGCCTCCTCCTCGACGATGTTCGCCAGCGTCGAGAGGGTGCACTCCACCTTCTCCATGCCCATGAACTTGTCGGAGAGGTAGCGGCCGACCGGGCCCTTCGGCAGATCGGCGACGACCACGCTCGCGGTGCGCCCGAGCCAGCTGCCCATCGAGCCGGGGAGCGCGCGCTGGATCTGCCTCTGCGCACGGGTGCCGAAGGTGTGGAACGCGTCCTCGAAGTCGCGGCGCTTGGCCTCGATGTCGTACGTCGAGTCGCAGGGGTTGTTCTTGAAGTAGTAGAACTGGATGGCCGTCTGCTCGTCGCTCGAGGTGAGCCCGCAGTTGAAGAGGCGGTGCCGCGTGCGCTTGAGGATCGGGTTGCGCTCGAAGTTCGCGCTCAGCGCGCCGAAGATGTCGGGGATCGGCTCGAAGCAGTAGAGCGAGACGTCCCCGTCGCAGCGCTCGGCCGCGTGGAGCGCGAAGAGGCCGACGTTCGCGCCGACGTCGAAGACCACGTCGCCCTTCTTCAGCGCGATGCCGGTCTCGAAGTACTCGGCGACCTCGCGCGAGACCTTCTTGACGTCGAGCTTGGCGCCCTTCGGGGTGAAGAACGGGTTGCCGTCAGCGAGCTTGTGCTTGAGGAGCGGCGCGGGGAGGGTGGCCATGACGAGACCTCGATGGGCGGGGGCGCGGAAAGAGCGCGGAAGCGGCAGGTTCTACTGCCGTCCCGCGGGAGGCGCCAGCGGGTCAGCAAGCCACGTGCCGCCGGCCCCGTGAGGATGCGCTCGCCCGAGCCGGTGTGCCGGAGCCGAACGGTGTGAAGCGCGTAGCTCGGGTGCGCACGCCCCTGCGCGGAAAAGTTCGCGCACGCTTCGCGCCCGCATTAGAACCGTCCTCGTGTTTCGCGGTCGCGTTCGCGCCATCCACTTCGTGGGGATCGGCGGGTTCGGCATGAGCGGCATCGCGGAGGTGCTCCTCGCGAGCGGCTTCGCGGTCAGCGGCTCCGACGCCCGGGAGAGCGAGACGACGCAGCGCCTGAAGGAGCTCGGCGCGCGCATCTGCGTCGGCCACGCGGCGGAGCACGTCGCCGACGCCGACGTGGTGGTCTTCTCGTCGGCGGTGCCGCGCTCGAACCCCGAGCTCGTCGCCGCGCGGGCCGCGGCGGTCCCCGTCATTCCGCGAGCCGAGATGCTCGCCGAGCTGATGCGGCTCAAGGACGGCATCGCGATCGCGGGCTCGCACGGGAAGACCACGACGACCTCGCTCGTCGCGACGGTGCTGCGCGAGGCGGGGCTCGATCCGACCGTGGTGATCGGCGGCAAGCTCAACGCGCTCGGCTCGAACGCCGCGCGCGGCCAGGGCGCGCTCCTGGTGGCCGAGGCGGACGAGTCGGATGGCTCGTTCCTGCACCTGACGCCGGTCATCGCCGTCCTCACGAACATCGACGCCGAGCACCTCGACCACTACCGCGACCACGCGGGGGTCAAGGAGGCCTTCGTCGCGTTCGCGAACCGCGTCCCGTTCTATGGGCTCGTCGTCGCCTGCCTCGATCACCCGCACGTGCAGGACATCCTGCCGCGGATCGAGAAGCGGACGGCCACCTACGGCCTGAGCGCGCAGGCCGACTACCGCGCCAAGGATCCGGCCGTCGAGGGGCTGAGCACGCGCTTCACCCTGGTGCGCCGCGGCGAGGAGCTCGGGACGGTGCGGGTGCGCATGCCCGGCATCCACAACGTGCTGAACACGCTCTCGGTGATCGCGGTCTCCGACGAGCTCGGGATCCCGCTCGACGTGACCAAGAAGGCGCTCGAGGAGTTCGGCGGCGTGCAGCGCCGCTTCACCGTCGTCGGGGAGCACGCGGGCGTCACGATCGTCGACGACTACGGGCACCACCCGGCCGAGGTGCAGGTCACGCTCGAGGCCGCGCAGCGCGCCTACGGGCGGCGCCTCGTCGTGGCGTTCCAGCCGCACCGCTACTCGCGCACCAAGCACTCGTTCGAGGAGATGACGCGCGCCTTCAACCGCGCCGACGTGCTCATGCTGGCCGACGTCTACGCGGCGGGCGAGGCGCTCATCGAGGGCGCCACGAGCGAGGCGCTCGCCGAGGCGATCCGCGCGCACGGCCACCGCGACGTGGCCCACGTGGGCCCGCGCGAGCGCATGGTCGACGCGCTGCTCGAGCGGGTGCTGCCCGGCGACGTGGTGATCACGCTCGGCGCCGGTGACATCACGAAGACCGGCCCGCTCTTGCTCGACGCGCTCCGCGCCCGCGGAGGCGCGTAGCCATGGCCGAGCGCGTCTCGAAGCGCAGGCCGAATGCCCTCGGGAAGCCGGCGCCGCCGCCGGTGAAGACGAACCGCCGCGTGCGCCCGAAGACGCCCTCGGCGGAGGAGGCCGCGCGTGAGATCGCCGAGCCCAAGCCCACCCTGAAGGAGCGCCTCGCCGGGGCCCGCGGCGTGCTCGGGCGCATGCGCCGCGGCTTCGAGCTCGCGCTGCGCGGCGCGCTGGTGATCGTGGTGGGAGTCGGCGCGGTGGCGCTCGGC
>JAEZBP010000049.1 GCA_023427125.1 Pseudomonadota bacterium
CTCTTCGCCTGCCCGAGTTCGCTCTTCGCCTGCCCGAGTTCGCTCTTCGCCTGCCCGACTTCGCTCTTCGCTTGCCCGACTCCCTCCGGGCTTGCCCGACTGTGGCGGAGCTGCCCCCGGGATCTCGGCACGCGGACGCGCTGCGCGTACGATGGCGCGGTGCCGAACCTGAAGCTCCGGAAGAAGACGAACCTCTCCTCGTTCCGGCGCATCGCCATCGGGACGTGGAAGACCTCCTACGATCCCTCGGTCTACGGGACGCTCGCGCTGCCCGCCGACGAGATGCTCGCGTACGTCGACGCGATCCGCGCGCGCACGGGCGTGCGGGTCACGCTCTCCCACGTGATGGCCAAGGCCGTCGCGATCACGCTCGCCGAGATGCCCGACGCCAACGCGATCCTGCGCTGGAATCGGATCTTCCTGCGCGAGGACATCGGCGTCTTCTTCCAGGTCGCGCTCGAGGACGAGGAGACCGGCGAGGTCGATCTCAGCGGCGCGACGATCTTCGACGCGCACAAGAAGTCGCTGGTCGAGATCGTCAAGGAGTTCGAGGGCAAGGTGAGCACCGTCCGCAAGGGCAAGGACAAGAACCTCGAGAGCTCGCGGAGCCTCTTCAAGAGGATCCCGTTCTTCCTGCTCAACACGGTGCTCAACCTGATCGGCTGGCTCTCGTTCACGCTGAACCTCGATCTCCGCTTCGCCGGGATCCCGAAGGACCCCTTCGGGTCGGTGATGATCACCAACATCGGCTCGCTCGGCCTCGAGCAGGCCTTCGTCCCGCTCGTGCCCTACAGCCACGTCCCGCTCCTGCTCGCGCTCGGCGCGGTGAAGGAGGAGCCGGTCGTCGAGGACGGCGCGATCAAGGTGGCCAAGATCCTGCGCGCGTTCGCGACCTTCGATCACCGCGTGCTCGACGGCATGCACGCCGCGCGGATGGCCAAGACCCTCAAGCGCGTCTTCGCCTCCCCGGAGAGCGAGCTCGGCCCGCTCCCGCCCGAGCGGGAGGACGCCGCTCACGCCGCGTCGTGATCGAGCACCCGCTCGCAAGCCTGCACGAGCGGCTCCAGCGCCTCGTGCTCGCTCCCGAGCAGGTACGCGAACCCCTCCGAGAGGCCCCGATGGACCGTGACCGGGAAGGCCGGGCGGACGAGCGCGAGCACGCCGGTCGCGGCGCCGCGATGCACGGCCGCTCCGAAGCCGGAGCCGGCGACGACGACGGCGCAGCGCGACACGTACGCGGAGATGCGCCGGAAGTCGCGGACGATCGCGCTCCGCACCTCCGCGCTCGGCGGCTTCGCGTGGACCGGAGGCACCACGAAGAGGAGCTTCACCGTCGGACCGAGCTCTCTGCCGACGCGCTCGATGACGCGCGCGGTGGTCTGGATGTGACGCACGTCGTCGGACGAGCCCTCGTAGGCCACGAGGAGCACGACGTCGCGGCAGGCGGCGACCCAGTGGTTCGGGGTGCGCTCCTCGACGACGAGGCGCCACCCGGGGAGAAGCTCCGTGGCCGGGATCACGACGGAAACTCTACACCCTATCCCGCGATGCTGTGCAGCTTCGCGAGGATCAGGTCGAGCGCGACGCGGTTGCGGCCGCCCTCGGGGATGATGAGGTCGGCGTAGGACTTCGAGGGCTCGACGAACTGGAGGTGCATCGGGCGCACGCTCGCGTAGTACTGCTCGCGGATCGACGCGAAGGTGCGGCCGCGGTGCTCGAGGTCGCGGCGGATGCGGCGGAAGACGCGGATGTCGGCGGGGGTGTCGACGAAGAGCTTGAGATCCATGAGCGCCCGCAGCCGCTCGTCGACGAAGACCAGGATGCCCTCCACCACGATGACCGGGCGGGCCTCGACCGGGATCGTCTCCTCGCTGCGGCGGTGGGTCTTGAAGTCGTAGACCGGCATCGCGATCGGCTCGCCGGCCTTGAGCTTCTCGAGGTGCTCGATCAGGAGCTCGGTCTCGAGCGAGTCGGGGTGGTCGAAGTTGAGCTGGCAGCGCTCCTCGTAGGAGAGGTCCTGCCGGTCGCGGTAGTAGTTGTCGTGGTGGAGGATGGAGACCTTCTCCGGCGGCACCGCCTCGACGATGCGCTCCGCGACGGTGGACTTGCCGGAGCCGGTCCCACCGGCCACGCCGACGACGTAGGAAGCCATTCGGCGCGGGTGTATCACACGTCCGGGACGCCCGCGTGCGATGGCCCTCACGTCGCGCGCCGCGAATTTGACGCCCTCGGGGCGGCAGGGTACCGGAAGGGGCTGACACCGCCCGGACGTTCAGCGCGTCGGGTGTTCAGGCTGTTCAGGTGTACCGCTCGCGAGCGAGCCGAGAGGAAGCGATGCCCGAGACGTCCGAGCACGACCAGGCGCGGCAGGATCACGAGCCGACCCCGGGCGGGCCGACCCAGCACGAGACCGTGATCGACGCGCCGAAGCGGGCGCCGAGCTCGATGAAGAAGTGGATCCTGCTCGCGCTGAAGATCGGCGTGTCGGTCGGCGGCCTCTACCTCGTGTACGGACAGCTCGTCGGCAAGGAGGGGCTCGAGGAGCTGACCTCGCGGCTCGCGACGCTGCGCTGGGGCTGGTTCGTGGCCGCGATGGGGATGCAGCTCGTGGCGATCCTCTTCGCGATCCTGCGCTGGCAGACGATGCTCGGCGGCCAGGGGATCCGGGCGGGCTGGGGCTTCATGTTCCCCTCGTTCATGATCGGCCGCTTCTGGGGCGCGTTCACGCCCGGCGGCCTCGGCCTCGACGGGTGGAAGCTCTTCGACGCCTCGAAGCAGACCGAGAAGCCCGCCCGCGTCCTGGCGCAGACGGCGGTGGAGAAGATCCTCGGCCAGCTCGCGTTCGGCATCGTCGTGATGGGCGCGAGCGTCTGGGGCCTCGAGCTCATGGGCGTGAACGGGCTCCTGATGGTCAACGGCTTCTTCGTGGTGCTGGTCACCGCGGGGCTGCCCTTCGTCGCGCGGCCCAAGCTCTTTCGGCCCTTGTTCCGGCTGCTTCCGCGCCAGATCGAGTCGCGCATCCAGTCGCTGATCCACGCGGTGAGCGCCTACCACGGCAAGGGGCGCGTCCTGACGATCGCCGTGCTCTGCGGCGTGGCGGTCCACGCGTTCAATAACCTCATCTACGTCTGCGCCGCGCAGGCCATGTCCCTGCCGATCACGCCGACGGTGATCTTCTTCGCGAGCTCGATCGTGATCATGTCGACGATCGTGCCGCTCTCGTTCAACGGGATGGGCGTGCGCGAGGCGACGGCGGCCGGCGTGTTGGCGACGGTCGGCGGCGTGTCGGCGGGCCTCGCCGCCGCGACCTACACGCTCGGCTGGGTCGCCGAGATGTCCGTCTCGGCGTTCGGCATCCTCTTCTTCCTCGCGCGCCGGGCGAGCTACGACGGCAAGCTCGTGGTGGAGAACCCGGAGCTCGAGGACGCATTGATCGCCGATCTGCCTGCGGTGCAGCCCGAGGCGTGGCCGAGCCGTGTGCGCGGGCTGAGCCTGGGCCTGGGCGCGGGCCTGCTCGCCGGGATGATCGTCGGCGTCGCCGAGGGCGCGGTGGTCGTCGCGGGCGGCGGCGGTCGTGTCGGCTGGGGCGTGATGGCGTACGGCGCGGTCGCGTACGGGCTGCTCTGTGCGCTGATGGGCGGCGCGATGATGCTCGCGTCGGCGTGGCTCGGCCGGCTGATGAAGCGCGAGGCGGTCCCCGAGTCGCAGGCGTTCGCGCGCACCACGGCGCTCTTCGTCGCGCTCTTCGGGCTCGCGCTCAGCGCGTTCCGCATCCGGCGCGACGTCTTCCACGAGGAGCTGGTCTGGAAGAGCAAGGACGGCCTCCTGGTGCTGCTCGGCTGCGTGGCGGCGGCGGCCCTCGTGTACTTCGCGCTCGCGTTCGGGCTGCGGCGCGTGACGAGCGGCCGCGCGGGGAGCTTCCTGCTGCGCGCGTGGGGATCGCCGGCGCTGGTCGCCGGCACCATCGGCCTCTTGATCGGCGCGAGCCTCACGATCGGTCAGCCCTCGGTCGAGGCCCGCGCCGATCGGGTGGCGGCGCCCGAGCGCGCGCCCAACGTGATCTTCATCGTCGTCGACACGCTGCGCGCCGATCACCTTCCGGCCTACGGCTACGCGCGCGGCGCGACCCCGAACCTCGATCGCTTCGCGGAGGACGCGGTGCGCTACGAGTGGGCGTTCGCCAACGCGAGCTGGACCCGGCCGAGCTTCGCCTCGATGCTCACCGGCCGCTACGCGTCGAGCCACGGCGTGATGGGCAAGCCCGACGCGCTGGCGAGCGAGCTGACGACCCTGCCCGAGGTGCTGCAGGAGAACGGCTACAGCACCGCCGGCTTCGTGACGAACTTCAACGTCGGCCCCTACTTCAACTTCCAGCAGGGCTTCGATCAGTACGCGTTCCTCGAGCCCGAGTTCGTGCTCGGCGCCGACGACGCGGCGGCCAAGCTGCTCTTGGTCCAGGCGCTGCGCCAGCGCATCGAGCAGTTCCGCGCGAGGGGCGGCCGCGTGCTGCCGGGCACGGCGTATCAGGACGCCGAGACGGTGAACCGGCGCTTGTTCGCGTGGATGGATCAGGAGCTCGGCGAGGACCGCTCACGTGAGGAGCCCTTCTTCCTCTTCGTCGGGTACATGGACCCGCACGATCCCTACTTCCCGCACCCCTACGACGGCACCGGCTACGCGCGCGCCGCCAACCAGCACCCCGATCTCGACGAGGCGCCGCGCCTGCGCGAGCTCTACGACGGCGAGATCACCTACTGGGACGAGCACTTCGGCCGCCTGGTCGCCGACCTCCGGCGCCGGGGCGTCTACGACGACACGATGATCGTCATCACCTCGGATCACGGCGAGGAGTTCGGCGAGCACGGCGGCTTCTGGCACGGCACGACGCTCTACGACGAGCAGCTGCACGTGCCGCTCTACGTGAAGTACCCGGGCAACGCGCGCGCCGGGACGCGCACCAGCCACTGGGTGCAGAGCATCGATCTGATGCCGAGCATCCTGCGCGAGATCGGCCTGCCGATCCCCGAGGGCGTGCAGGGCGGGAGCCTCGAGGCGGGCACGCCGCTCGTCTTCGCCGAGGAGAGCCACGAGGGCAACGTGCTCGCCAGCGTGCGCGAGCTGCACCCCACCACCTACGAGGAGCGCAAGATCATCACCGCCAACGCGGGCAACCCGCGCGGGCTGGCCACCGTCGAGCTCTATCGGACCGCCGACGATCCGGGCGAGCAGTCGAACGTGGCGGAAGAGGAGCGCGAGCGCGTGCAGGCGCTGATGCGGACCCTGGAGGAGGCGCAGCGGCGCGCCGCCGAGGGCGCGGTCGAGAGCAACGAGACCCGCGAGCTCGACGAGGACACCCGCCGCCAGCTCTGCGCGATCGGCTACCTCGACGCCGGCCAGTGCTGCCGCGACGGCTTCCTCAGCGGCGATCCCTGCCGCGGAACGTGAGCTTCACGCGGGCCAGCGCCGCTCGCGCTTGAGCGCCTCGATGAACGCCTCGAGGGCAGGCGCGTCGAGGGCTTCCACGTGGGCGCGACGCTCGTCGGTCAGGTCGACGTCGAGCGCCTCGCACAGGTCGAGCACGGAGGCACGCCGCGCCGCGAGGCGACCCTCCTCGCGCCACTCCCCCTCGAGCTCGCGGAGCGCGCCCCGCTCACGGAGCGCGGCGACGACCGCGGTATCGACCTCGCTGGCGTGGAGCAGCGCCCGGATCGGGAGGCGGGTCGCGAAGCATCGATCCTCGATGTGCGCGTCCTCGGCCAGCATCTTCCAGCCATCGGTCTCCCGCGACCACTCCAGCACTCGCTGGTTGTCGCGCGGCCCTCCGCGCGCCGGCAAGTACTGCAGCACGACGCAGAATATGCGGCGGACGCCCCGGCGCGCGAGCTCGCGGGCCTTCTCGGAAGGAACGCCCATCCACTGCTCGCCCACGATCTCGAAGGCGAGCTCCTCGAGCTGTCGCCCGCCGGTCTTGGGGTCGCGCGCCTTGGGAAAGACGCTCGCGTCGGGCGCGAAGTCGCTGTCTCCGCTGGTCCGCGTGAGCATGTCCACGGCACCGCGGTACTCCGGTGCGACGTGAGCGGCCAGCACGTAGGTGAGATCGAAGTGGGAGGTCCCGTGCGGCTCGTCGGCCGGAGGCGGCATCAGCAACGCTCCTCGCAAGATCTCGGCGCGCGTCTCGGGCATGACCAAGCGCTCGTCGACGGCGGGTGCGCGGTGCGGTCTGTCGGGCTCGCCCATCACCGTGGAGGTTAGCATCCGTGGCAGGGCGATTCACTGCCAGGTGCCGCGAGGCCGCGGCGTGGTAGATCCCGGACCGTGGCCGACGGGGCACGGAGCTACAGCGACGACGAGCTCGCGGCGATCCTGCGGCGGGCGCTCGAGAAGCAGGCCGCGGAGGGCGACGGCTTCGGGCACGACGATCTGATCGCCGCGGCGCGCGAGGTGGGCCTCGACGACGACGCGGTCGAGCAGGCGATCAGCGAGCTCTCGCACGAGCGCTCGCTCGCCGACATCGCGGGCGCGATCAAGAAGCGCCGCCGCGAGAAGTGGCTCCGCCACCTGGTCACCTATCTCGCGGTGGTCGGCGGGCTGCTCGGGATGCACTTCTTCGCGGGCGCCGGAGCGTGGGTGTTCTACGTCGCCTTCGGCTGGGGCATCGGCCTGGCGCTCGACACCTACAGCAAGCTGCGGGCGCCGACCGACCAAGAGGTGCACCGCGAGCGGGAGCGCCTGAACCGGCACGAGCGGCGGCGCCGCCAGGCCGAGGCGCGCCGCGAGGCCAAGCGGAGGAAGGCCGAGGAGAAGGCCGCGCGCCGCTCGCGCAAGCAGCAACGCAGCGAGGCGAGCGAGAACTTCGAGCGGGTGATCGAGGAGGGCGTGACGCTGCTGCTCGGGGTCGCCGCGAAGAAGCTGCGCGACGCGACGGCCGAGATGGAGCGCAAGCGCGAGGTGCCGAACACCGACTTCGGCCGCTACGTCGCGGGCAAGCAGGCCGAGGCCCGCGGGCAAGCGCCCCGAGAGGCCCCGCGCGAGCCGGCGCGGGTGCGCGTGGACGTCGCCACCGAGGACGAGCACGAGCC
>JAEZBP010000080.1 GCA_023427125.1 Pseudomonadota bacterium
ATGTACTTCATGGTCTCGGGCGAGCGCATCGCGGAGGCGACCTTGCCGGTCGAGGGCGGGCGCGTCGGGCCGATCGTCGTCGAGAAGGCCAACACGGTGCTCGAGGTGGACGTCTACCAGCCCTTCCGCGCCGACGGCTGGTCGTACGTCGAGGCCGAGGTGCAGGACGAGGACGGCGAGTACCTCTTCGGCTTCGGCGACGAGCTCTGGGCCGAGAGCGGCTACGACGAGGGCGCCTGGCACGAAGAGAAGAACGACTACGACCTGAGCGTGACGATGCCCGCGCCGGGGACCTACTACCTCGCGTTCGCCGGGCAGGGCGCCGACGCGCAGCTCGGCGCCTACAACCCGGCGATCGAGACGCGGGTGACCGTGCGGCAGCGCAAGGGCAGCTCCTTGCCGTTCTTCGTCGCCGGGACCCTGGCGCTGCTCGTCGGGGTGCTCTTGTTCCTGGTGGCCGCGAACCGGATCCGTCTCTCGTGAGAGCGCTGTTGGAGTCGAGAACATGAGCGCCTGGACCAGCCCGTTGGTGATCGGGTTCTTCTTCGTCGCGATGCTCGGATACGGGGCCCTCTTCATCCCGAGCCTCGGCGGCTGGGGATACGCGGGCTACGGCGGCTTCCATCGAGGCCCCTCGCTGCTCTACTGGGGCGGCGCCCGCACCCACCACGACCCGAGCGTGCGGGCCGGGAGCCACGGCGGGCCGGGCCTCCACGGCGGCGGCATGCACGGCGGGAAGTAGCCTCCATGGACGTGGCCGGAGCCGGCGCGGTCCTGGGCGCCCTGTCGCGGCGACAGCTGAGCGTGCTGGTCGTCTCCGTCTTCGTCGCGGGGCTCTGCTCGATCGTCTACGAGCTCCTGATCGGGACAATCTCGTCCTACTTCCTCGGTGACAGCGTCACCCAGTTCTCCATCACCATCGGCCTCTTCATGGCCGCGATGGGCCTCGGCTCCTTCCTCTCGCGCAACCTCGGCGAGGGCGTGCTCGGGCAGTTCGTCGCGGTCGAGATCGGGCTCGGGCTCGCCGGCGGGCTGAGCGCGCCGGCGCTCTACTACGCCTACGCGTTCACCGAGCTCTACTACCCGGTGATGATCCTCTTCATCGTCACCATCGGAGTCCTGACGGGGCTCGAGGTGCCGATGCTCGTGCTGGCGATGCGTCGCCACTTCTCGCTCGAGAAGAACCTCTCGAACATCCTCTCGCTCGACTACCTCGGCGCGCTCGCGGCCACGCTCCTCTTCCCCTTCGTCCTCCTGCCTTGGCTCGGCACGTTCCGCAGCGCGCTCTCGGTCGGCGCGATCAACCTCGTCACCGCGCTGCTCGTGCTGCGGGTGTTCTGGGATGGCATCCCCGAGAGGCGCGCCCGACTCTACCAGGGGGCGATCGGCGCTGGCGTCGCCGTCATGCTCGCCGGCTTCGTCTTCACGCCCCAGCTCCTCCGCCCCTGGCACGGCGCGGTCTACGAGGATCGCGTCGTCTTCCAGGAGCGGAGCCAGTACCAGAACATCGTCCTGACCCGGGGCCGCGACGATCTGCGGATGTTCCTCGACGGCAACCTGCAGTTCTCGTCGATCGACGAGTACCGCTACCACGAGGCCCTGGTCCACGTGCCGATCTCGCTCGCCCACCGGGCCGAGGAGATCCTGGTGCTCGGCGGCGGCGACGGCCTCGCGGTCCGCGAGCTGCGGAAGCACCATGGGGTGCGCCGCATCGTCCTCGTCGACCTCGATCCCGCGGTCACCCGCATCGCGCGCGAGCACCCGATGGTCCGCCGGCTCAACGAGGACTCGCTCGCCGATCCACGCGTTCGCGTGGTCAACCAGGACGCGTTCGTCTTCCTCGAGGAGGATGAGCGGCTCTGGGACGTGATCATCGCCGACCTGCCCGATCCGAACAACGCGTCGCTCGCGCGCCTCTACAGCCGCGAGTTCTACGGGCGCATCGGACGCCGGCTCGCGCGGGGCGGCGTCTTCGTCACGCAAGCGACGAGCCCGTTCTTCTCGCTCGACGCGTTCTGGTGCATCGAGGAGACGGTGCGCGCGGCGGGCCTCTCGACCGCGCCGTACCACGCGTACGTGCCGTCGTTCGGGGACTGGGGCTTCGTGCTCGGCGCGCACCACGAGCTCGACCCGGCGGCCGTGACCATGAGCGTGCCGACCCGCTACCTCGACGACCGCTCGGCCCGCGGCCTCTTCACGTTCGAGCGCGATCTGCGGAGGGGACCGACCGGTCCGAGCACGCTCGATCGGCCGGTGGTGCTCGGATACTATCTCGACGGATGGCAGCGCTGGAACTAGCATTGAGTGGACTGATCCGATGAACGGAAATGCGATCGGTGAGACGCTGTTCTACGCGGTGGCCAACCTGCCGCGGGACGCGGCCTTCGTCGGCCTCGCTCTGCTTCTGCTCTTCATCGCGCGACTCGTGAAGAGCATGCTGACGCCCTTCGATATGAAGGAGCAGATGACGGCGAAGGACAACCCCGCCGTCGGCATCTCGGTCGCCGGGTACTACGTGGGCGTCCTGATCGTGATGATCGGGCCGCTCCTGACGCCGACCGAGGCCGACGTGCCGCTCTGGCAGGATCTGCTCGTCACGGGCGGCTATGCGCTCCTGGGCATCATCCTCCTGAACCTCTCGCGTACGATCATCGACCGCGTCCTCCTCCGCAGCTTCGACACGAACAAGGAGCTGATCGAGGACCGGAACGTCGGCACCGGCGCGGTGCAGATGGGCGCGTACGTGGCGAGCGGCCTGATAGTGGCCGGCGCGCTCTACGGGCAGGGAGGCGGGCCCCATACCGCCGTGGTCATGTACGCGCTCGGACAGCTCGGGCTCTTGATCTATGGCTGGATCTACCGGCTCATCTGTCGATACGACATCCACGCCGAGATCGAGAAGGACAACGTCGCTGCGGGGGTCTCGCTCGGCTTCAACCTCATCGCGATCGGCATCGTCCTCATGAAGGGCGTCGGCGGCGACTTCCTCGACTGGGACGTCAGCCTCGTGAGGCTCGGGCTCACGTTCGTGATCGGCGTGGTGATGCTGATCGTGCTGCGCTTCCTGGTCGACCTCATCCTGCTCCCGGGCGTGACGCTGCGCGACGAGATCGTGAAGGACCGCAACCTCAACGCCGCCTGGGTCGAGGGGGCGACGCTCACCGGCATCACGGCGGTGCTGATGGTGATCCTCTGAGTCTGTCGGAGGGGACCCCACTCTCGGGCTGCGCGACGCGGGAGCGGCGACGCTCGTCGCGGGTACTACCTGTGCGACGTGGGTCGGGACTGGGTCGACTTCTCGACCGTGGCGTCGGCGGTGGTGACCGTGATCGGCTTCGTGTCGATCGCCTTCATCCCGCTCGTGCTGCTCCGCAGGAAGGATCCGGCGGCGACCTTCGCGTGGATCCTGGTCCTCCTCTTCGTGCCGGTGCTCGGCGTCTTCCTCTTCTGGTTCCTCGGCCGCGACCGGGTCCGGCGGCCGCTCCGCAGGCGGCGCGCGGGTGGCGAGGCCGTGCAGAGGTCGCTCGAGGCGAGGCTCGCGTTCGACGCGGCGCGGCTCGAGGCGAGCCTCGAGGGACAGCCCCCCGAGCAGCGCGGCGTGATGCGCGTCGCGGCCGCGCTCGGGCACATGGGCATCGTCGCGGGCAACGACGTGCGCGTGCTCGTCGGCGCCGGCGAGAAGAATCGGGCGCTCATCGAGGCGATCGAGGGCGCGCGCGATCACGTGCACCTCGAGTACTACATCTTCCGCGCCGACCGCTCGGGCCGACGCGTCCTCGACGCGCTGGTCGCCGCCGCCGAGCGCGGGGTGCGCGTGCGCCTGCTCTACGACGGCTACGGATCGGTCGGGCTGCGCCGGCACCTCGGGGCGCTCTTCGCGGCCGGCGGCCTCGCGGCCCCGTTCTTCCCGCTCTCGCTCCTGCGCCGCGCCTACACCGTGAACCTCCGCAACCACCGGAAGATCGCGGTCGTCGACGGCGCGCTCGGCTTCGCGGGCGGCGTCAACATCGGCGACCTCTTCGCGGACTGGCGCGACGTGCACCTGCGCCTCGAGGGGCCGGTGGTGCGCGAGCTCCAGGCGGTCTTCGTCGCCGACTGGTTCCTCGCGACCCGGCGCGATCTCACGAACGCCGCGTTCTTTCCTCAGGTCGAGCCGCGCGGGACCTCGATCGTGCAGATCCTCCAGTCGGGCCCCGACGAGCGCGTCGAGGCCATCCATCGCCTCTACTTCGCCGCGATCGCGTCCTCGCGGGTGCGCGTCTCGCTGACGACGCCCTACTTCGTGCCCGACAAGGCGATGCTCGTCGCCCTCCAGACCGCGGCGCTGCGCGGCGTCCTGGTGCGGCTGATCGTGCCGCGGCGGAGCAACCACCGCGTCACGTTCCACGCGGGCCGCAGCTTCTACGACGAGCTCCTCAGCGCCGGCGTGCACATCCACGAGTACGTGCCGGGCATGCTCCACACCAAGGCGATGGTGGTCGACGGCCGCTTCGCGATCGTCGGCAGCGCGAACCTCGACGTGCGGAGCTTCCGCCTGAACTTCGAGCTCGCGGTGGTCCTCTACGATCCGGCGGGCGTCGCGCGGCTGACCGCGCTCTTCGACGAGGATCTCGCGAACACCGAGGAGGTCGCGCTCGCCGCGTGGAGGCAGCGGCCGCTGATCACGAAGATGAAGGAGGGCGCCGGCCGCTTGATGTCGCCGCTCTTGTGATCGAGGAGCGCGGCGCAGTGACGGTAGGCCGCGCCGTCGGCAGGTGTTCGGGAGGCCGTCACGCAGCGGAGCGACCCATGTGATAAGCACGCTTCGATGCGTGCCGGGTCCATGCTGCTCGCCCTCGCGCTCGCCGCGTGCGATGGCGAAGAGGCGCTGCGTGTGTCGGGCGAGCACGGCTACGTGCGCTGCCTCGCGCTCGAGGCGCCGTCCGAGCGAACGTGGAGCGTCGGCTCGCTGCGGCTCTCGCTCGAGGAGCGGACCCTGAGCATCGAGGGCGCCCCCGCGAGGGCGAAGGTCGCGGTCTTCACCGGACCGGTCGACGCGGCCTCGATCCGCGCCTTGAAGCGGAGCGAGCCGCACCTCGCGCTGATGATCGGGGATCTCGGATCGGGCGGCGCGCAGGCGCTCGCGGCGCTCGGCGTGCCGGTGCTCTTCGTCGCGGGGGGCGCCGATCGACGAGCGGAGCTCGAGGCGCTCGGCGAGCTCACCGGGGACGCGCGCGATCGGGTGATCGACGCCTCGCGCCTGCGCTCCATCCGCATCGGAGCGGTGGAGCTGGTCCCGGTGCCCGGCGCGCCGGGCGGTCGCTACGCCATCTCCAACGACGCATGTGGGCTGGGGGAAAGCGACCTGCGCGCCATCGACGAGGCGCTCGGGGATCCTCGAGACGGGGTGCATCGCTACGCCATCTCGTGGGCTGCCCCCGCGGGGCACCCGCTCAGCCGCGGGGGGGGGCCGGGGGGGGGGGGGGGG
>JAEZBP010000081.1 GCA_023427125.1 Pseudomonadota bacterium
CCGCGAGGCCCACCACGGGTGCTCTTGGGGCCGCCCGCCTTCGTCGACGTGCACCGCGCAGAGTCGCGTGCCCTCCGGCGACCTGCCGCCGAAGTAGAGCAGCATCAGGTAGCGCCCTCCGAGGAAGAGCACGTCGGCGATCGGCCACGACACCGCGCCGAGCGCGCGCGGCGCGCCCGCCGGCTGACCGCTCGGATCGAAGCGCGCTTCGAACGTCTGCCAGAGCGCGCGCGCGCTCTGCGTCGAGGCCTCCTGCCAGATCACCGCGACGCCGTCGGGCCGCGCCGCGACGCTCACGCCGACGGGCGTCCGATCGTCGCCCGAGACCCGCGCGATCGTCAGGGGCACCGGCG
This sequence comes from Pseudomonadota bacterium, assembly GCA_023427125.1. Lineage (GTDB taxonomy): Bacteria > Myxococcota_A > Polyangia > Polyangiales > Sandaracinaceae > JAEZBP01. The sequence continues at coordinate 354 of JAEZBP010000081.1, forward strand.
CGCCTGGCTGTCCGCCGGCGATCGGGATCCACAGCGCGCGCACCGCCGCCGGCCCTGCGTGGGCGATGGCGATGAAGATCCCGTCGTCGTTGCTCGCCGCGGCGACGAAGCCCGCCGCCTCGAGCGGGCCGCGCCGCGAGCCGCTCGGGCCCCGGATCTCGAGCGAGGCGCGCTGCCCATCCCACTCCTGGATCACGGCCCAGGGCGTCTCCCCGACCAGCACCAGCTGCCCGGAGCGGGACGGAGGGTCCTCTTGCGCGCCCGCCGCGCTGGGAGCTGCGAGGAGGAGGCAGGCGGCGAGCGCGCGGAGGGCCATGCCAGCACGTGCCCGCGTCCCCTCGAGTCGTGACCGGCGCTACGCCCGCTCGTCCGAGAGCTTGCGCCACAGCGTGCTCCGGTCGACGCCCAGCACCCGCGCGGCCTTCGTCCGATTGCCCTCGCAGCGCGCGAGGACGATCTGGATGTAGCGCCGCTCGAGCTCGGCGAGATCGACGCCCTGCGCGGCGGCCCGCTCGAGGAAGGACGTCTCCGGGTCCGCGGCCTCGTCCCCCCCGCCATGGAAGTCCTCGAGCACCAGCACGTCGTGGTCGCTCAGCATGAGCGCGCGCTCGATCGCGTTGGCGAGCTCGCGGACGTTGCCCGGCCAGGGCTGCGCGCAGAGCCAGCGCATCGCCTCGTCGCTGACGCCGAGGACCTCTCGGCCCGCGCGGGCCGCGAGGCGGCGGAGCCACTGATCCACGAGGGCCGGGATGTCCGCCACGCGATCGCGCAGCGGCGGGATCGCGATGCGGATGACGTTGATGCGGTGGTAGAGGTCGGGGCGGAGCTGGCGGTCGCGCAGCGCCTCCTCGGGTGGCCGGTTGGTCGCCGCGATGAGCCGCACGTCGAAGCGCACCTCGGGGCCCCCGCCGATCGGGCGGAACGTCTCGCTCTCGAGCGCGATGAGCAGCTTCGGCTGCACCTCGAGGGCCATCTCGCCGATCTCGTCGAGGAAGAGCGTTCCTCCGTCCGCGTGGGCGAAGAGCCCCTCGCGATCCTCGCGCGCGTCGGTGAACGCACCTCGCCGGACCCCGAAGAGCTCGGCCTCGACGAGCCCCGCCGGCAGCGCGGCGCAATTCAGCTGCACGAACGGGCGCTCACCTCGGCTGCTCGCGTCGTGGATCACGCGGGCCACCGCGCTCTTGCCGACGCCGCTCTCGCCCGTCAGCAAGACCGTGGAGGAGGTCGCCGCCGCGCGCCGCGCGAGATCCATCACGCGGCGCATCGCCGCGCTCTCGGCCACGAGCTTCGAGCCCGGCTCGGCCGACGCGGTCGCGCTGCGCACGCGCACGATCTCCCGCCGCATGCGACGCTCGCGGATGGTGCGCTCGATCATGTGCACGAGCGCCTCGATGGCGAAGGGCTTGGCGAGGAAGTCGGACGCCCCCGCGCGGACGCAGCTCATGGCCAGCTCGATCGAGCCGAAGGCCGTGATCAACACCACGAGCTGATCGGGCCGCTTCGCGTGGATGGCCTGAACGAGATCGAGCCCGCGCATCCCGGGCATCTCGACGTCCGAGACGACGAGGTCGAAGCCCCGCTCTTCGATCCGCGCGAGCGCTCGCGCCGGCGCGGTCGTGCCCTCGGCCTCGAAGCCGCGCCCCTCGAGCTCCTCGAGCAGCCAGTCGAGCACGTCGCGATCGTCGTCGACGATCAAGAGCTGCCGCCGCGTCATCGCTCCTCCTCGTGCGCCGGAAGGTCCACGGTGAACGTCGTGCCTCGCCCCTCCTCGGAGCGCACCTCGATGCGACCTCGATAGTCGTCCACGATGCCCTTGACGACCGCGAGGCCGAGGCCGCTGCCGTCGGGGCTGCGCGTGGTGAAGAACGGCTCGAAGACCCGGGCGGCGGTCGCCTCGCTCATCCCCCGGCCGGTGTCGCGGACGACGACGCGCACCGCGGCAGAGACCCGCTCGTCCGGACCGATCAGAGAGGCGCGCTCCATCCTCACTTCGATATTGCCGCCCACCTCGGTCGCGTCGAGCGCGTTGCGCAGGAGGTTCAGCGCGAGCTGCTGCAGCGAGTCGGAGTCGCCGTCGAGAGCCGGCAGATCGCGCGCGACGTCGAGCGAGAGGCGCACGCCACGCCGGCGGGCCTCCCCCTCGAGGAGGTCGACGACCGTGCGCACGGGCGGTCCGGCGTCGAGCGCGCGGCTCACGATCGGTCTCCGCTGGGCGAGGCCGGTCAGCCTCGCGACGATCCGCGTGATGCGCTGGGCTTGCTCGCGGAGGATGCGGGCGACGCGCCGGGTCTCCGAGGGATCGTCGGCCTTCGCCTCGAGCGCTCCGATGCGTCCGTCGAGGACCTGGAGCGGCGATCCGATCTCGTGCGCGAGACCGGCCGCGAGCTCGCCGATCGTCGCGAGCTTGTCGACCTCGCGCAGCGCGAGCTCGAGCCGCCTCCGCGCCTCGCCCTCGGTCTCGAGGCGCGAGCGCGCCTCGGCCAGATCGCGCACCAGCGCCTCGAACTCCGAGAGCGTGGCGCCGACCTCGTCCGCGTTGCTGTGCGGCTCGGAGGACGGCGAGAGGTCACCGGCGCGCACTCGTCGCATGTGCGCGACCATCCGCGCGAGCGGCGCGCCGACCCAGAAACGCGAGAGGGCCGTCGTCAGCACGGCGACCACGAGGACCAACGCGGCCATCGACAGCACGATCCTCCATCGCGTCGCGGCGAGGTCTGCGTGCATCTCGCGGAGGGGCCGGACGAGGACCAAGGTCGCGGGCGGCCCGTGCGCGATCTGGAGAGGCAGGGTGAGCTCGACCGAGGGCGGGTCGGCGTCCTCTCGAAAGCGCAGCGCGTGCTCGTGGCTGGGCGGCGGAGACCTCGGGATCCGCTCCACCGCGCCGGTCGAGGTCGCGATGGGTCGGTTGAAGCGGTCGTAGACGTAGATGTCGACGGCGGGATCGATCCGCTCGAGCTCGCGCAGCGTCTCGTCCATGTCCTCCGCCTGCCGATCGCGGAGCGCGTTCTCGAACGCCACCTGCAGGCTGCGCCCGAGGAGGCGCAGGTCGCGCTCGACGGCGCGGCGCAGATCGCCCTCCTCGGCGGAGATCTGCCACGCGCCGACGGCCCCGAGGAGGGCGAGCGCGGTCGCGGAGAGCGCCAGCGACAGTCGAGTGGAGAGCGAGAGGCGTCGCAACATCCTACGGACCCGTTGCAGCCCGCAACGGTCTCGGGCAGCGGGAGGCTGATTTCCTGGGGTTTTCGTGCGGCACGTCGGCTGCGGAGCGCGAGACGCATGAACCATACTTACGGAGCCCCAGATGTGCGCGACGGAAATCCTGACGGGTTTCGCGGGCGGGACGGGGCCCATCTGCGGCCCGTGCCTCCTCGACGATGCTATGCATCGCCTCGTCGGCCCGGACCACAGCTGGGCCCCGTCGCGCTCCGCGATCCCCATCAGGATCTCCGCCTTGCACATCTAGCGCCGCTCGCGCTCGCGCTCCTCGCCTGCGATCCCGACGCGGCCGCACAACGCGCGGAGCCTCCCACGAGCGCTGCCAGGCTCGTCGACGGCGGCGTCGAGGTGCGCGAGGACTCGCTCGCGTTCCTCACGATCGAGGAGGTGGGCGAGAGCACGGTCGGGACGTTCGTTCGCGCGCCCGGCCGCGTCGCGTTTCGCGAGGGCGCCGTCTCCGAGGTGGGCTCGCCGGTCGATGGTCGGGTCACGGAGGTCCACGTCCGCGTCGGCCAGCGTGTGGAGGCGGGCGACGCGCTGGTCACGATCGCGAGCCCATCGGCGGCGCAGGTGCGAGGCGAGCTGGCGCGGGCGCGCGTGATGGTGCAGGCGGCCGAGGTCGAGGTCGCGCGCCAGGCGCAGATGCGCGAGCGCGGCGTCGGCATCGAGACCGATCGGGTGCGCGCGGAGGCCGATCTGGCGCAGGCCCGCGCGATGCTCTCGGCGATGTCGGCGACGACCGCGTCGATCGGCCGCGGCTCGGCGGCGGCGGTGACGGTGAGGGCGCCGATCGCGGGCACGGTCCTCGAC
>JAEZBP010000100.1 GCA_023427125.1 Pseudomonadota bacterium
GCCGTCGGCTGCGCGTTCCTGCGCGGCATGGGCAGAGGCCGCGTCGCCCGGATCCACGGCGCCGACGAGGCCAACGCGCGCGTCCGCCGCTACGTGGAGGAGGCGAAGCTGCCGGTCGTCGGCGCGCCCAAGAGCGACAGCTACGAGGGCGACGGCTACGCCATCGTGCGCGACCCGAGCACCGAGGTCGTGATGGCGGCGCTCAAGACGATCATCGAGACCGTCCGGGTCGAGTACGCCTGATGCGCGTCCTCTTCGTCTCGAGCGAGGTCGCACCCTTCGCGAAGACCGGCGGCCTCGGGGACGTCGGCGGCGCGCTGCCGAAGGCGCTGCGAGCGCAGGGCCACGACGTGCGCGTGGTGCTGCCGCTCTATCGCCGCGTGCGCGAGGGCGGCTTCGCGCTCGACACCGCGATCCCGAGGCTCGAGGTGCAGCTCGGCCACCGCACGTACGCCTTCGCGACGCTGCGCTCGACGCTCCCGGGCACCGACGTCCCCGTCTACTTCGTGCACTGCCCCGCGCTCTTCGATCGCCCGGGCATCTACACGCAGGACGCCGACGAGCACGTGCGCTTCGCGCTGCTCTCGTGGGCGGCGCTCCGCATCGCGCAGCAGCTCCGCTTCGCGCCCGACATCGTGCACGCGAACGACTGGCAGACGGCGCTCCTGCCGCTCTTGCTCGGCTCGGTCTTCGCGTGGGACCGGCTCTTTTCGCGCACCCGCACGGTGCTGACGATCCACAACATCGGCCACCAGGGCACCTTCGGCGCGCACGTGGTGCCCGAGCTCGGGCTGAGCGAGGCGGCGTCGCAATTCCATCAGGATCAGCTGCGCGAGGGGCGGGTCTCGATGCTGCTGACGGGCATCCTCTACGCGAACGCGATCACGACGGTGAGCCCGACGTACGCGGCGGAGATCACGACGCCCGAGCACGGGGTCGGGCTCGACGGGTTCTTGCGCGCGCGGCGTGACGTGCTCTTCGGCATCCTGAACGGGATCGACGACCAGGTGTGGAGCCCCTCGCGGGATCCACACCTGCCCTTCCACTTCTCGGCGGACGATCTCACCGGCAAGGAGGAGTGCAAGCAGTTCCTGCTGCGCACGGTGGGGCTGCCGTACCGGCGCGGGGTGCCGCTCTTCGGGATCGTGTCGCGGCTCGCCTGGCAGAAGGGGTTCGATCTCTGCTTCGACGTCTTGCCGGCGCTCCTGGCGCAGCGCGAGGTGCAGCTCGTCGTGCTCGGCAGCGGCGAGCCGAAGTACGAGGATCTGTTCTCCCACCTGGCGCGGATGGTCCCTCACAAGGTGGCGTTCAAGAACGCGTTCTCGGAGCCGCTGGCGCACCTGATCGAGGCGGGGAGCGATCTCTTCCTGATGCCGTCGCGCTACGAGCCGTGCGGGCTGAACCAGCTCTACAGTCTGGCGTACGGGACGCCGCCGATCGTGCACGCGACGGGCGGGCTGGCGGACACGGTGCGGACGTGGGACGCGAGCACCGGGAAAGGGAACGGGTTCGCGTTCGAGCACTTCGACGCGCGCGGGCTGACCTGGGCGATCCGGTATGCGCTCGATCAGTGGGGCGATCGGCCGGCGTGGCGGCGGCTGCAGCAGAACGGGATGCGGGAGGACTTCGGCTGGGGGCGCCGCGTGCGGGAGTACTCTTCGCTCTACTCGCAGCTGGTCTGACGTTCCTTCGTGGGTGGCCGGGGCCTCGCCTTCGGCTCGGCTCCCGGCTTCGGCCGCATCGATGGGGCTGCCGTGGATACTGGCCGGCCGGGAGGGCCCGCTCGACGCGGCGCCGGCTCCGCCATGAGCTTCGGGCTGAGACGCCTTCGGCGCTCAGCTCGGTCGGGATCCGTGTCACTTGCGGCGCAGAGCGGGAGGGGCGGGGTGCCTCGGCGCTCACCTTTGCGTCGCCCCGACTGCGCGCGTGTCGCCGGGTTGGTGCGGTCTCCGGGCGAGGTACGGGCCGTGCTGGGATTCCCTAGCGGAGTCCCCCTCTCAGACGCCTGCTCTTCAGGCACCTCAGGCACGTGTTTCAGGCACGAGGAGTGTGAACCATGAGCTGGATCCTCTTCATACTGTTTGGTCTGGTCATCGGCCTCTTGGCGCGCGCGCTCGTGCCGGGCCGGCAGAACATCGGCATCATCTGGACGCTGGTCCTCGGCGTGGCAGGCTCGCTGCTCGGCGGGTGGGTCGCGCACATGATCACTGGCGTCTCCTACGATCGCATCAGCGTCGTGGGGTTCATCGGCAGCCTGATCGGCGCGGTGGTGCTGCTCTTGGCCTACCTCGCGATCGTTCGCCGGACAGGCCACACCCTGCCCGGACAGCGGCGCGAAGCGCATTGAGCTGACGCCCTCGACCGAACACCGCTCCGATCGGCGTGCCGAACGGAGCGGTTTGCTTTGACGGCCTACGGCTCGGCGGGCTCCGGCGGCGGCTCGGCGAGGGCGTCCACGATCAGCGCGCGGCGCTCCTGCGCGGGGCGGTGGCGCGCGGGCGCGTCGAGGATCACGCGGGCGCTCCGGCGCCACGTGACGTAGGCGTAGGCCCACTCGAGCATGACGGCGACGCGGTTGCGAAAGTCGATCAGGAACGCGATGTGGACGAGGAGCCAGAGGACGAACGCGAAGAAGCCGCTGAAGTGCTGGCGGCCCCGCTCCGCGACGGCCTTGGCGCGCCCGATGGCCGCCATCGATCCCTTGTCCCAATAGACGAAGCGCTCGCGCGTGGGGTAGCCGAGGAGCTCGCGCTCGATCCGCTCGGCGGCGAACGTGCCGCTCTGGATCGCGAGCGGCGCCACGCCGGGCAGGAGCTCGCCGTCCTGCTCGAGGTGGATGAGATCGCCGAGCACGTACACCTCGGGGTGGCCCGGCACGGTGAGGTCGGGCTGGACCTCGACCCGGCCCATCCGATCGAGCGGCGCGCCGAGCGACGACGCGATGGACGACGCCTTCATCCCCGCCGCCCAGACGACGGTGCTCGCGTCGATGCGCTCACCGTCGAGCACGACCCCGTGCGCGTCCACCCCGCGGACCATCGTGTCGAGGCGGACCTCGCAGCCGAGCTCCTCGAGCGCCTGCTTGGCGTAGCGCGACGAGTCTTCGGAGAACGCGGCGAGCAGGCGGGGCCCGCCCTCGAGCAGGATCACCCGCGTCTCCCGCGCGGGATCGAAGTTGCGGAAGTCGCGCGCCAGGGTGCGCGACGCGATCTCCGCGAGCGCGCCCGCCATCTCGACGCCGGTCGGCCCGCCGCCGATGACGACGAAGGTGAGGAGCTCCCTGCGCTTCTCCGGATCGCTCGCGCGCTCGGCGGCCTCGTACGCGCGCAGCATCCGCGCCCGGATGTCGAGCGCCTCGTGCAGCGACTTCAGCCCCGGCGCGTGCTCCTCCCACTCGGGATGGCCGAAGTAGTTGTTCGTCATCCCGGTGGCGACGAGCAGGAAGTCGTACGCGAGCTCGCCGTGCTCGAGCATCACGCGGCGGCTCGAGACGTCGATGCCCACGACGCGGCTCATCAACACCGTCGCGTTCGCCTGCTGGCGCAGGACCTTGCGCAGGGGCGTGGCGATATCGGGCGCGGTGAGCCCCGCCGTCGCGACCTGATAGAGGAGCGGCTGGAAGAGGTGGTGGTTGCTCTGATCGACCAACGTCACCCGCACCGGCGCGCGCTTCAGGCGCCGCGTCGCCGCGAGCCCTGCGAAGCCGCCGCCGAGGATGACGACATGCGGGACCTGCTCAGCCATATCCCCTCCTGATCCGAGTCAGGCCCCGGCTCGGTGCGTTCAACGAGCGAAGCGGAGCAGCGGTCCCCGGACACCGGCCGCCGTCCGCCCGCTGCGTCAGAGAAGCTGTCGGAATCAATGAACGACGACGCTGGTCGCCTCGATGCTCAGCGCCTCCGCCGTGGCGGTCGCACCCTCGCTCTCGAGGTGCGCGCGGCGCTCCTCGCTGAGCGGCTCGAGACGCACGGTGCCCTCGATGGTCGCGCGGCTGCCCGCGACGTCGCGCGGGAGGAAGAACGAGTGGTTCGCCATCGGCACGCGGATGCCGGGGCTCTCGGCGTCGGGGCGCAGCTCCATCCAGCAGCCCATCGCCTGACAGACCTGCGAGATCTCGCCCTCGGTCTTCACGACCTGGCCCTCGAACTGCTCGGGTGAGGCGACGATGCTGGCCAGCGGGGTGGTCTCCCGCTCGCCGCTCAGCTCGCTGCCGAAGAGGCGGGAGCCGTCCTCGAGGACGCGGGTCGGCTCGGGCGGCGCCTCGTCGCCGTGTCCGTGCGCATGCTCGCCCCCGCTCCCGCCGGCCTCCGAGGCGGTGGTGGCCCCGGAGGAGCCGCAGGCAGACAGCGCGAGCGCGAGGAGGAGGGCAATTCCGTTCTTCGTCATGGAGCGAAGATGAGCACGGGCGCCACGTCCCCGCCAGCCCCGTCGGGGCGGGCTTGCGCTGGCGCCAATTCGACTCTCGTCCGGCCGCGCCGGTCACGTATCCTGGGCTGAAGATGAGGCAGCGCTCCTTCCTTCTCGCGCTCGCGCTCGGGATCGTGGCCTGGGCCGCGCCGATCGCGGCGAGCGCACAGCCGCCGCGCACCATCGTCCTCAGCTTCGAGGGGGGGCGGCGCGCCGGCGCCGCGCGCGACGCCGTGGTCGTCGCCCTCGCGCCCGAGGTCCAGCTGGTGACCGAGCAGCAGGCCGTGTCGACGGCCGACCGGATCGGCGTCGACGTGAGCACGCCGGAGGGGATGGCCGCGGTCGTCTCGAACCTCGGGATCACGATGGTCGTGCTCGGCGCGATCGAGGGGCGCGGCCGGAGCGCGCAGATGGTCATCACCGTCGTCGATCCCGCGAACAGCGAGCTGGCCCGGCGGAGCGCGCCCGTGAGCGAGCGCGAGGCCATCACCGCCGCGGCGATCGAGGCGGTGCGCGAGGCGCAGGCGGTCCTCGAGCGACAGCGAAACCCCGACCCCGAGCCGGAGCCCGAGCCGCCGCCGCCGTCGATGATCCGCGAGCCCGAGCCGGCGCCGGCCCCCCCCGCCGCGGGCGGGCGGCCGCCGGCGTTCGTCGGGTACGTCGGGCTCCGGATCCGCAACGTCGGCACCTACGTCACGGACACGACCGGCTTTCTCCACTACTTCGAGTCGGACGCGTATCCCGAGATCGATCTCGAGCTCGTCGGGCGCCCCTGGGGGTCCGGCACCAACGAGGCGCTGCGCGGGGTCTTCTTCGGCGCGCAGGGCAGCTTCTCGCTCGGGATGGCCTACTTCGACTCGGTCGGCGACCAGGCGGGGATGACCTCGTTCCGCTTCCGCCTCGACGTCGGCTACGCGGGCGTGGTCGGCGACGTCTTCGAGCTCGGAGGCATGCTCGGCCTCGGCATCGAGGGCGTGCAGCTCGACGTCCCGGACGAGTTCCCCTCGACGCTCTTCACCTACCTGCGCCCCGGGATCCTCGCGCGCCTCCGCGCGGTGCCCGACTTCGTGATCGTCGAGGCGGGCATCGGCGGCCGCATCGGCCTCGACGGCGGCCCGCTCGCGCCCGCTTACGGCCCGAGCCTGGTCTTCGGCGGCGTCGATGTCTTCCTCGGCATCGCGGGCAGCGTCGAGCCCGGCTTCTCGTGGGCGGCCCGCTTCGGGTACCTGCACCACGCGCTCGGCTTCTCCGGCGCGGGAGGCTCGTTCGCCACCGGCGTGAGCGGCATCGACGAGGCCGTCGAGGGCCGCATCCTCATCGGCTGGTCGATCTAGCGCCGAGCCTCAGGGTGGCGACGAAGATGCCGATGGCGATCGAGGCGATGAGGAGCGGTACGAGAGGCATGCGCGCTCTCGATGCACGTCCGTTGCCGTTTGCCCACACCCCGAAAGCGTCTGGTTTTCCGCGGAATTGATCCCCGCGCACGTGTCCGCGCCGACACGCCGCGCGGCCGCTCCGACGCGCTCGCCGGCCTCTTTGCCCTGCGCGAGCCGGGCGACTACAACCGTCGCCTCGCGCGGCCCCCATGCTGTTCAGCAGCCTCGATTACTTCGCGTTCCTCGCCCTGACGCTCGTCGGGTTCTGGGCGCTGAGGCGCTGGGGACCCGAGCGGGACGTCGTCGAGACGGTCCCCGCCGAGGGCGAGCCCTACCGCGAGGCGCCGCCCCGGCGGCGGGTGGTGGTGCGGGGCACCGGGCTGCGCCTCCTCTTCATCTTCCTCGCCTCGTGCGTGTTCTACATGGCGTGGAACCCGCTCTACATCGGCCTGATCCTCTTCTCGGCGGTGCTCGACTACTTCGTCGGGCTCCGCATCGCGGCGAGCGAAGAGCCGCGCCGGCGCAAGGCGTGGCTGATGGTCAGCGTCGTCGGCAACCTCGGCCTGCTCGGCGTCTTCAAGTACTACAACTTCTTCGCCGACTCGACCGGCGACGCGCTCCGCCTCTTCTTCGGCGTCGACGTCGACATCCCGCTGCTCGACGTGCTGCTGCCGGTCGGCATCAGCTTCTACACGTTCCAGACGCTGAGCTACGCGATCGACGTCTACCGTCGCCAGCTCGAGCCGACCAAGAGCTTCCTCGAGTTCGGCTTCTTCGTGACGTTCTTCCCGCAGCTCGTGGCGGGGCCGATCGTGCGCGCCGCCGAGTTCCTGCCGCAGCTGAAGCGCCCGCCGTGGCTCACGCGCGAGCGGGTCGGCGAGGGGCTCTTCCTGATCGGGCTCGGCCTCACCAAGAAGATCGTCTTCGCCGACTTCATCTCGGTGAACCTCGTCGATCGCGTCTTCGACGATCCGGCCGCGTTCAGCAGCATGGAGGTCCTCCTCGGCCTCTACGGCTTCACGCTCCAGATCTACGCCGACTTCTCCGGCTACACCGACGTCGCGCGCGGCTCGGGCAAGCTCTTCGGGTTCGAGCTGCCGGAGAACTTCGATCGCCCCTACCAGGCCAAGAGCGTCGCCGAGTTCTGGCGCCGCTGGCACATGTCGCTCTCGACCTGGCTGCGCGACTACCTCTACTTCCCGCTCGGCGGCTCGCGGCACGGCGCCCTACGCACGTACTTCAACCTCTGGCTCACCATCTTCCTGATCGGCCTGTGGCACGGCGCGTCGTGGACGTTCGTGATCTACGGGAACGTGCAGGCGCTCGCGGTGCTGCTGAACCGGTTCTGGAGCCGCTACCGCGAGAGGCGAGGCTGGACCGCCCCCGATCCCTTCTGGGTCGACGTGCTGAAGATCGTGGCGACCCTGCACTTCGCGGTCTTCTCGCGCATCCTCTTCCGAGCGACCAGCCTCGACAACGCCGGCGACATCGTGGCGCAGATGTTCGACGGCACGAGCTCGGTCGCGCAGATCTCGAACGACGTCTGGCGCGTTCTGGTGCTCGGTTTCGCTTTGCATTACGTTCCGCGGACGCAGCTCGAGTGGGCTCGAACGAGGTTCGTGGGCCTCTCACCGTGGGCCCAGGGCGTCGTGCTCGCCGTGGTCGCGGCGGGCCTCGCCCTCTTCGTCACCGGCGAAGTCGTCCCCTACATCTACTTCCAGTTCTGACGGTCCGATCCTGGAGCGGCGAGTGAAGCGGCGAGAGAAGAAGGACGGGCGCGAGGATCTGCTCGGAGGCGAGGGCGAAGACACCTTGCTCGCGGCGGTGGCCGCCGCCGCGGATCGCGAGCACGAGAGCGGCGAGACGTGGAGGGCGCTCGGCCACCTCGCGATCGTCGCCGCCGTGCTCGCGGTCATCGCGCTCGTGCCCTACGCGTCGCCCAAGCTGAGCACGTGGCGCGCGTGGGTCCCGGGCGAGGGGATCGCGGTGGTGCGCCTCTTCCAGGGCCAGGAGCGCGCCGCCGGCGGCATGGACATCGCCACGGGCGGGGCCGGTGGGCGAGGAGGCCGCATCGAGGACCAGCTCGGGGCGGCGGTGGCGCAGAACCTCGGCGACGACGAGACGGAGCGCGTTCCCGCGCCGCAGGTCCCGAGCGAGGAGGCCGGCCCGCGCGTGCGGGTCGATCCGCGCGAGCTCGAGGGCCTGGTCCGCGAGGTCGAGGATCCGAGCGGCCGCGCGATGCGCCCGTTCTACGAGGCGCTGCTCCGCACGGCGGAGCGCGACGCCGGCGCGATCACGCGGGTCGCGCACTACGGCGACTCGTCGATCGCGGGCGACGGGATCACGAGCACCCTGCGGCGCCGCTTCCAGCAGCGCTTCGGCGACGCGGGCCACGGCTTCATCCTGATCGCGCGCGGGACGATGCCCTACCGCCACCAGGACGTGCGGCACGACGGCAACGACGAGTGGCGCCTGATCGAGCTCGTCCGCGCGGGCCTGAGCGATCAGCACTACGGCTACGGCGGCGTCCAGTATCGCTCGGCCTCCGGAGGCACCGCGCGCTTCGCGACCGCGGAGGACGGCCCGATCGGGACGAACGTCTCCCGCTACGAGCTCTGGTTTCAGCGCCACCCGCGTGGCGGGCGGGTCGACTTCTCGATCGACCGCGGCGAGCGGGTGACCCTCGACACCGAGGGCGAGGCGATGGCCGACGACTGGCACGTCATCGAGGTGCCCGACGGTCCGCACCGCCTCGATCTGCGCACCATCGGCGGCGGCGAGAGCCGGCTCTACGGCATGGTCATGGAGCGCGAGGGCCCGGGCGTGGTCTACGACTCGCTCGGCATGGTGGGCGCGCGCGGGCGGCGGATGCTCGGCTACGATCCGGCGCACTTCGCCCGCCAGCACGCGCGCCGCGAGACCAACCTCATCGTCCTCGCGTTCGGCGGCAACGACGCCGACGATCGCCTGACGCCCGAGCAGTTCGAGCGCGACTATCGCCGCATGGCGCGCATGGTGCGGCGCGCGCGCCCGGAGGCGGCGTGCCTGCTCATGGCGCCGCTCGATCAGGCCACGCGCGATGAGCGCGGCAACATCACGACCCTCGCCCCGGTGCCGATCATCGTCGAGGCCCAGCGCCGCGCGGCCGCAGCTGAGGGCTGCGCGTTCTTCGACACGTACGCGGCGATGGGCGGCGAGGGGGCGATGCGCCGGTGGTTCCGGTCCGAGCCGCGGCTGGCCTTCGGCGACTACCGCCACGCGACGCCGGCCGGCTACACGGTGATCGGCAACATGCTGTACAAGGCGCTGCTCAAGGGCTTCTCGGACTTCCTCGAAGCGCAGTGAGCTGGCTGGCCCGCGCGTTCGCGCGCGCGCTCGGAGCTACCGACTGGCGGTGGCGGCGGAGGGATCGAGCGCGGGCTCGAAGCCGCTCATGAGCGCCCCGAAGAGCACGTCGCCCAGCCGGCTGTAGCCGCGCATCGTGTAGTGCACGAGGTCGTTCTGCGCGAAGGGAGGCTCGGCCGCCGCCCACTCCACCATGTGGAGGGGCCCGCCGCCGAAGGCCACGAGATCGAAGAACGCGCACCCGAAGTCGCGCGCGACCCGCCGCTGCGCGTCGATCACCGCGTGCGTCCGCGGGCGATCGAGGAGCTCGCCGTCCTCGCCCCGGAGCGGCCGATCGGAGGGGCCGACCAACATGCACGAGGCCGCCGGCACCGTGCTGCGCACGCGCGCGACGACCGAGCGGAGGGTCGCCTCGTAGCGCTCGATCGGCTGATCGTCATCGCCGCTCTCGTTCGTCCCGTACGCGAGCACCACCAAGCTCGGATCGCGGCGGCGCAGGTGCGCGCGGTAGAGCTCCTCCTCCCACAAGAGGTGCGCGCTCGCGCGCGCGCCGTTGATGCCCAGCGTGTCGACGACCACGCCCGGGACCTCCCGCTCCATCGCCACGCCGAAGAGCCGCACCGGCCCGTCGCCGCGGATCCGCAGCTCGAGCAGGTGGCGCGCGTCCTCCGCGGTGATGACGGCGTAGTCGGGGCCCGCCTCGCCGCGGGTGGACACTCGCTCCACGCGCCGGCCGTCGAGGTGGACGTCGAAGCCCCCGCCGTCAGGCTGCCGCCAGTAGTAGATCTCGAAGCGGCTCGCGGTCTCGGTGCCGGTGTCGACCCGCCCGAGCGCTCCCGCCGAGCTGCTGATCATCGCGACGCCGTAGAGGCCGAGCCGATCGATCTCGCGGGTGCGCGCGGTGACCCTCAGCGCCTCCCAGCGCCCGCTGCTCTCGACCTCGACGCCGCGATGCCGGTAATGACGCCACGGGCGCGCCGGCATGACGAAGCCGTGCCCTGCGTCACCGAAGCGCGCCTGGAGGCCCTCGCGGATCACGTTGGTGAACGAGTCGGACGCGACGTGCGACGCGCCATAGACGACGATGCGCGCCTGCCCCTCGCCTGCGCCGGCGCGGCGGAGCGCCGCGTAGAAGCCGGCCATCGCCGCGCCGCCCGGATCGTAGAGCCCCACCTCCTCGCCGAAGACCTGCTCCTCGAGACCCTCGGGCGCGGACGCGCGCTCGAGCTCCAGGCTCGGCGCGAGCGTGGCGTGAGCGGCCTCCATGCTGTCCCGCATCGCGGGCTGAGCGGTGGCGATCGGCGCCCCGGCGATCGCAGCGAGGACGAGGACCATCGGCGTCCGGCGCATCCCTGTCACCATGAACAGCGCTCCGGAATCCGTCAACTATCGGCCGAGAGCCCCCTGGACCCACGCCCCGGATCGAGCCTCAAGGCGCGGGTGCTAGAGCGGACGCACTTGCGGCGTGAACTGCTGAGGCCGCGGCCGTGGACGCGGGCGCGGCGCCGGTGCGGC
>JAEZBP010000181.1 GCA_023427125.1 Pseudomonadota bacterium
GTCGCGCACATGGGCCGGAGCGACTGGCGCGGCTGCATCCGCGCCGCCCGCGCGGCGCCGCGCTCCCCCGAGATCCTCGGCGCCCGCATGAGCTGCGCGCTCCGCGCCGAAGACCACGACGAGCTGCGCGCGACCTGCCGCGAGCTGCGCACCCACTACCCCTCGCACCCCCAGACCCAGTCGTGCGCCTCCATCCTGCGCGGCTACGGCCTCGAGCGCTGATCTGATCGAGGACGGCACTCACGCCGTCTCGAGGCCGACACCGGATCGATGAGGGGGCCCGTGCCTCAGGAGCGCCGATCCACGATCCCGAGCTCGCACAGGACCTCGAGCTCGTCGGGGCGGAGCCCGATGGAGTATTCCATCGATGCGTCGAAGCTCGGTCCGAAGCCGTGGGAGGCGGCCAGGGCCGGACCGTCGAGGGCGTAGATGCGCTCCGGCGCGCCTACGCGCGAGAGGATCGCGTTCAGGAAAGCACAGAGCGTCGTCGAGGGCGCCGCGTCGAGGTCGACTTCGTTCGAACGGAACGCACCTCCGGGACCATGCGCACGCAGCCGCTCTGGGCCCCAGCTCTCGTCTTTCCCGGCATCGAAGACGTACGCGCGGAGCGTCGGCGACGTCGAAGCGATGGCGTGCAGCGCTCGGCCGACATCGCAGGCTTCGTCCCTGACGAAGAGCGAGCTCGTCGTGACGCCAATCGCAGAGAGCCGTTCGTGCAGGTGCGTCACGGGATCTCCGAAGCCCCCTACGATCCGCCAGCCGAGCGGCGCGAGCGCCCGCTCGAGCGAGGCCTCGTCCGGATAACGAGCGCACAGCTCCGCGATGTCGCGCGCGGGATGATCCGCGATGTCTCGGATGCGCACGTCGAGCTCGCGCGCCCGCCACGGCGCGATGCGGTGGAGCCAGAGGAGCGCATGCGCGCACCACTGATGTGGTGGGTAGGCTACGGCGCCGGACGAGCCCGGCGCGAGCTGGAGCTGCTCGACGCCGCGAGCAACGACGCCGTCGGTGAGCCAGAGCTCCATCGGATCGGCGGCACTCGCGGGCGCGACGTCGAGCCCGCACCACGCGGCGACATCGCGAAGCTGCTCGGCCGTGAGCTCGGTCGGATCGGGCCCGGCGTGCGCCGCGGCCGCGGCGAGGAAGCCCTGGCGCTCGTCCGCGGCGACGAAGGGGGCCAGCCGCTCGGCCGTGCTCATCAGCCTCGAATGGACCCTCTCGAGGGTCACCGCATCCGCTTCGTCCCCGGGCCGGGCCTGTCCTCCGCGCTCCTGGCGCAGCGTCCGCTCGCGGGCCTCGGGAGCCAGCAACCTGCGCCGCGCCTCGCGCTCGCCGTGGAGCACGACCTCGATCTCCGACTCGGGCCAAGGTTCGGCGAGCCTCCCGAGCACGTCGCGCGGCGCGTGCTCGAGCTCGTCCGGCCATCGCTGCAGGGCGTTCCTCCACGCGCGAACGAGGAGAGAGGCGTCAGTGACCGCACAACCTTCCTCGAACGAGAGCGGCGGCAATTCGCTCGGGTCCTCCGACGACTCCTTCGGCAGCGGTCCAATGGGCGGCAGCTCGCGCGTGATCTCGGCCAGCTCGCTCGGCCTGAGCGGCAGATCCCGGACCTCCACGAGGAGACTATTCAAGGGATAGCCCTCGCGGCGCGCGAGCAAGGCCCGGGCGATCGCCGCTCGATGGGGGGTGCGGAGCGCGTTGGGCGGGACCCTGCCGGTGCGCGCCACGAGGTCGACGCTCGCTCGCGCGAGATCCGGGTCCCTGGCGATCGCAACTCCGAGCGCGCGGAGCTCGTACTCGCTCGGACGGCGGGACAGCTGCGAGGGACTCGAGACGAGTGGGAGCGGCGCCTCGTCGCGCTCGATCGAGATCTCCGCCGCTGCCGACGATCGCTCGCCGAGATCGATGATGAAAGGTGTCTTGGACCGCGTTCCAATCAGAGCACGAACCCGAGTTGAAAGCGACTTGTAAGGACGGCATGCCGCCGCGGATCGCCGTCCTGACGAGCCGGTCTGTCCCGTCGAAGCGCCGCACGTTGTCGTGGCCCTGCGTTTGCGTAGGGAGCGCGGTCATGAGCAGTGGCACGCGGTGGCACGAGCGACGGAGGCTCGAGAAGGCGCGCTGGGGTGGGGGGCTGGCCATGTTGGCGGCGTCGCTCGCGGGGTGCTCCGGCGATGGTGTGTGCGCCGAGTACGAGGCACCGCCCGCGGCGACCTCGACCGAGTGCCGCGATGATCGCGACTGCGGCGGCGGCGCGAGCTGCTGGTCGCCGGGCGACACCAGCGCGTTCTATGCGGTCGGCGCGTGCCCGATGGAGTGCGACGCCGCTACGCCGTGCGCCGAGGGGCAGGTCTGCGTCGCGCTGAACGGCGGCGCGTGCAGTCAGTGCCGCGCCGCGTGCACGGCCGGGAGCTGCGGCGCGTGGGAGACGTGCGGCGACGACGGCCGCTGCCGGCCCCAGCGCTGCGAAGAGGGCTACGCGTGCCCGCGGGGATCGACGTGCGGAGGCGGCGAGGTCGACGCGCACGGATGCGCGATCGTCCACTGCGACGACGACGGCGACTGCGGGTGCGGCGCGTGCGTGCTCGGGGTGTGCGCGCTCGGCCCTGGGCTCTGCGAGCCGGCGCGCCCGTAATCGGCGTGGGTCAGCGGCGCGAGGACCGTCACCTCGCCTCGCCCGCGGCGAGCTCGGGGCGCACGAGCGGGTGCCCGCGGTCGAACGGCACGAGTGTCACCCGCGCTCCCGCCTGCTCGCTTCGATTCATCGGCATCACTCGCACATCGGCAGCAGCGGCTCATCCGGGCGCAGCCACGTGACCGTGTTCAGCCAGAGCTGGAGGATCGGCGGCATCGTCGACCACTCCGAGTCGAACTCGATCCACTCGTCACCGAAGAGCAGGACGCGGCCGGCCCCGAGCGGTCCCGCCACGCCGACGATCTCATCTCCGATCGACGCCATCGGCACGATGTCGGCCGTGAGCTCCGCCGGGACCGTCGTGCGCAGGCCGCCATTGAACGTGACCGGCGGCAGCGTGCCGGTGCCGTCGGCGCTGGCCGTCGTCGGATGCGCGAGCAGCGTCGCGGGGCCGCTGATCGGGCCGGCCGCGAGGTCGAAGCTCGGTCCGAGCGCCGCGATCAACGAGACGTGCCGATCCGCGGTCGCTCCCGAGTCGTGGCCGGTCATCACCATCAGCGCGCCGCCCTCGCGCACCCACTCGGCGAGGGTCGTCGCCTCCTCCGCGGTGTAGAGGCGCTGCAGCCAGTCGACGATCACGAGGTCGAACGTCTCGAGCTCGCTCCGCTGCAGCGTGGGCGCCGACGCGTCGGCGTGGAAACGCGTCGCGATGGCGCCCTGGGTCTCGAGCCAGGCCTGGAAGTTCGACGACGGGTTCGCGCCCGGCGCGCCCATGATCCCGATGCGGCGGCAGCCGTAGAGCGACGATCCGCCGTCGCCTTCGCCCGCACCTTCGCACGGGCCCCAGGTACCGAACTCACCGCTGCCGGTGCACGTCATCTCGCCCCACGCACAGCGCGCGACGCTCGGGTCGCTGCCGCCCGGCAGACAGCGTGCCGTGGTCGTGGGCGCGCACGCGCAGCCCTCGTCGACCCTGCCGTCGCAGTCGCCATCGAGCCCGTCGTAGCAGTCCTCGGTGTCTTCGCAGCGCGCCGAGATGCAGGCCGCGTCCCCACCCGCGTCCCGACCCGCGTCCCGCGGTGACGCCGCATCGGCCGCTTCGCTGGCATCCACCCTCGTGCTCGCGTCGCGCGCGTCGCGAGGCGCGCACACCCCGTCGACGCACGCCTGATCGGCGCTGCAGCCGTCGTCGCTGCTGCACGGTGTCGTGGGGCCGGAGCAGTCGCAGCCGGCGAGGAGGAGAGCGAGGAGGGCGATGCGCGACACGGCGCGAGGGTAGCGCGGCACGCGGGCTGGGTGCAGGTGCGAGCGCGGCATCAACCGGTGTGCTTCGCCTTCAGCGGAGGAGCTTGGTGCTGCGCCGGATCACCCGCCCATCGGGGAGGACCGCGAGCCAGGGGCCGGGAGCGCGAGCGAGCAAGCGAGCGCCGCCGCGACGCGGGGAGGGCATCACCGCCATCCTACGGTTCTCAGTCCGCGCGTCATTCCTCGCACCGCCCCTCACGTCCGCCCCAGCGCCGCGCTCAGACTGGGGATCTCCTCGTTGAGGATGCGGTCGTCGTCGCCGTAGTCGATCGGGACCTCGATCACGTCGACCCCGGGTCTCTCCAGCGCCTCCCGCAGCATCGGCAGCAGCTCCGCCGTCGAGCCCGGGCGATGCCCGCGCGCTCCGTAGCTCTCCGCGTACCTGGCGAAGTCGGGGTTCGACACGTCCATGCCGTAGCTCGGGAAGCCGTCGTGCCCCTGCTTCCACTTGACCATGCCGAACGCGTCGTCGTTGAGCACCAGCACGGTCAGATCGACGCCGAGCCGCACCGCGGTCTCCAGCTCCTGCGAGCTCATCATGAAGCCGCCGTCGCCGCAGACCGCCAGCACCCTGCGGTCGGGATGCACGATGCACGCGGCGATCGCCGAGGGCAGGCCGGCGCCCATGGTCGCCAGCGCGTTGTCGAGCAGCAGGGTGTTGGGCAGGCGGCAGCGGTAGTTGCGGGCGAACCACAGCTTGTAGAGGCCATTGTCGAGGCAGACGATGTCGCGATCGCCCATCGCGCGGCGGACGTCGGCGACCAGGCGCGGGCCCGTGAGCGGGAAGCGATCCTCGCCGGCGTGCTGGACGATGTGCGCAGAGAGCGCGTCGCGCGCCCGCAGAAAGAACCCGAAGTCCCAGTGCGGCTGCGGCTCCAGCGCCTCGCCGAGCTGCCACACCGCGTTGGCGATGTCGCCGACGACCTCGATCTGCGGGAAGTACACCGCGTCGACGGCGGCGCCGTCGTAGTGGACGTGGATGACCTCGCGCGCGTCTTCGTGCATGAAGAACGGCGGCTTCTCGATCACGTCGTGGCCGATGTTGATGATGCAGTCGGCGGCGTCGATCGCGCGGTGCACGAAGTCGTGATCCGAGAGCGCGGCGTTGCCCAGCCAGAGGGCGCTGTCCTCGTCGACCACGCCCTTGCCCATCTGCGTGGTGAAGAACGGGATGCCGAGCTTGTCGAGGAACGCG
>JAEZBP010000186.1 GCA_023427125.1 Pseudomonadota bacterium
GGGCCGAGCCGCGCGAAGTCGATCGCGCTCGAATCGGCCTGGCCCGCGTCGAGCGCCTCGGCGAGGGCGCGCAGCCTCGGCTCGACCTCGTCCCACGCGTCGAGCGCGGCCTGCATCGTCTTCGCGATCGCGCGGGCGGACGCGAAGCGCTCGCCTCTGCGGTCGGCGACGATCAGCGCGCCGTCTCGGGTTCCGTCTCGGAGCGTGGCCAGCTTCATTGGTCTCGCGCGCGCGCTCCGAGAGGGTGAGGAGCCGGCGCGCATGGGAGCGCGGGTGGCACGTCGCGGCCGGCGCGCGGAGTCTACCCCGCGGCTCGCCCCTCGTTCGCCCGCCGGTGAGCCATCTCACCGCGAGGGTCGCTTCACTCGCGGGCGGTCGCCGCCGCTCCCGGGGAGCGCGCCCCAGCAGAGAGGTGCTGCTCGAGGAACATCACGGCGAGCTGCGTGAAGAGATCGCTGTTCTCCTTCTTGCGGAAGCCGTGGCCCTCGTTGCGCGCGACCATGTACCAGACGTCCTGGCCGGCGCCGCGGACCGCCGAGACGAGCTGGTCGGCCTCGCTGAGCGGGACGCGCGGATCGTTGGCGCCGTGCGCGACGAAGAGCGCGCTGCGGATGGTGTCGGCGCGCGCGAGCGGCGAGATCGCCGCGAGGTGCTCGCGCATGGCCTCGTCGCGCTCGTCGCCGTACTCCGCGCGCCGTAGATCCTGCCGGTAGTCGCGGGTATTCGAGAGGAAGGTGACGAAGCTCGAGATGCCGACGACGTCGATACCCGCGCGCAGCCGATCGCCGAAGTGCACGAGCGACGCGAGCACCATGTAGCCGCCGTAGCTGCCGCCATAGACCGCGACGCGCTCGTGATCGAGCTCGGGCTGCGTCGCGACCCAGTCGAGCAGCCCGCCGATGTCGCGCACCGAGTCCTCGCGCAGGCGGCCGTTGTCGAGCAACAGATAGCTCTTGCCGTAGCCGTCCGAGCCGCGCACGTTCGGCGCGAGCACCGCCACGCCGAGCTCCGAGGCGAGGTACTGCGTCAGTGGGTTGAAGATCGGCCGCGCCTGCGACTCGGGGCCGCCGTGGATCATCACCACGACGGGGAAGGGGCCCTCGCCACGCGGGCGGTAGTAGAACGCGGGGATCTCGCGCTCGTCGAAGCTCGCGAAGCGCACGAGCGAGGGCTCGATGAAGTTGGCGGAGTCGAGCCCGCCGACCTCGCTCTCGGTCCAGCGCACGAGGCGCCGGCGCCGCAGATCGTAGGTGAACGCGTCGCCGGTACGCGACGCGCCGAGCAGGGTCATCCCGAGCACCGGCGCCTGGTCGGCGAAGATCAGATCCTCGATCAGCCCGCGCGGGAGATCGGCGACCTCGGTGACGCGACGGGTGCGCGTGTCGAGCAGGCGCAGCGCGGAGAAGCCGTCCTCGTTGGTCGTGAACGCGAGCGTGCGGCCGTCGTGCGAGAGCGCGATCTCCTCGACGTTCCATGGGATCGAGCGCGAGAGCGGGCGCCACGGCTCGGCCGGACTCCCCGAGCCAGGCGCGCTGAGGCTCGCCTCGTAGAGCTCGACGAACTCGCCCTCGCGATCGGTGGCGACGTAGACGCGCTCGCCGCTCGCGTCGAAGAGCGCGGCGCGGTAGGCGGCGGTCGGCGCCTCGGGGGTGATGCGGGTCAGCGCGCCGCTCGTCAGGTCGGCCACGTAGAGGCGCGAGTCGTTGATCGAGACGTAGTGCGCGAGGAGGAGCTTCTGGCCGTCGCGGCTGAAGTCGAGCGGGTGGTAGTTGCCCTCGAGCTCGGTGACCCGGCGCGCGCTCGCGAGATCGATTCCGTCGGCCACGTAGACATCGACGTCGCGGCCGTTGCGCGCGTTGCTGTTGAAGGCGATGCGTCGGCCGTCGTGGGAGTGCACCCAGGACTCGTGGCGGCTCTGACCGTCGGTCAGGAGCGTGATGCGCCCTTCGCCGCGATCGAGGCGGAAGATCTGGTAGTCCTCGGCGCCGCCGACGTCGGCGAGGAGGAGCACGCCGCTCGGATCGCCGGGGATCGGATCGGCGCGGCGCACGGGCTCCTCGGTGAAGGTGAGCTGCCGTCGCGCGCCCATCGGCGCGCCGACCTCGTGCACCTGGGCGGTCTCGGCGAAGCGCGTGAGCACGGTGACGCGCGAGCCGTCGGCGGACATGCCGGCCATCCGCGCGCTGCGGGTGTTCAGGTACTGGTTGAGGCGCGCGCGCAGCTCGGGCGAGACCTCGGGGCAGTTGTCGAGGACGACGGTGCGCGCGTCCTCCGGCGCCGCCTCGGTCGCGGGCGGGGCCTCGCTGCCGGTGTCGGCGCAGGCGCCGACGGTCTCGGGCGTGGTGCTTGACTGAGGCTCGCTGCCGCAGGCGAGGAGGAGGAGGGCGAGGGCGATGGAGGGGGTAGGCTTCATGATCGGGCGAGAGGATAGCGCGCGCGGCTTTTTTGACCCGCGCTCGGCGAGGCGTGTATCGGCGTAGGGGATGGCGCGCCGGGCGAGGCGCGCTCGGGAGGCGCTGCCATGTCGAAGATCGGGAATACGCATGGATGGTTGACGCTCGCGCTCGTGGCGCTGGCCGGGTGCGCGAGCGCGCACGGCTCGGACGAGGGGGCGGCGGGGATCTACGAGCTGACGATCGAGAGCGAGGTCGACGCGTGCTCGCCGCTGCGCCCGGTGGGGGCGATGGGGGCGGTGGCGGTGCTGGTGGAGGGCGGGGCGATCGACGCGCCGGTGCCGGACGCGGAGGCGCTGTTGCTGGCGAGCCCGCGGGTTCGGCTCGGGCCGGACGGGCTCTTCCACGCGGAGACGAACCGGCGCATCCCGGGGTGCGAGGGGGCGTGGGTGCACGAGGAGTGGACGGTGGTGGAGCCGAGCGCGTCGGCGTTTGCGATCTCGCATCTGCAGCGCTGGGAAGGTCTGGCGAGCTGCGCGGATCCGGCCGCGCTGATGCCGGGGGCGCCGGCGGGGGACTGCTCTTCGGAGCGGCGGCTGCGCTACGAGATCGCGGAGCGCTGCGCGGCGCCTTGCTCTTTGCGGCTGACGTCGACTTCGACGGTCGCTTGCGATTGCTCCTGAACGTCTCTTCTTGCTCTTGCTCTGTTCCGTAGGGCCGCGGCCCCGCCTTCGGCGGGGCTCGCGGCTTTGTCGCTTCGATGGGGCTGCCGCTCATGCTGGCCGGCCGGCCGGGCCCGCTCGACGCGGCGCCTGCTCCGCC
>JAEZBP010000208.1 GCA_023427125.1 Pseudomonadota bacterium
GATCGAGAGCCCGATCACGTGGAGCACGTCGGCGCGCAGCAGCGTGTCGAGTCCGTCGAAGCCGTCCATGGCGGCGTACGCGAAGCTCACCGCGTAGGCCCACCCGAGCACACCGAGCCCACGCAGGAGCACCGAGCGCCGCACCTTGGAAGCGTCCTCGCCGCGCGCCCGGGCCGCGTCGACCCGCAGCACGATCGCCGCGCCCGCGAGCACCAAGAACGCCGGGAGCGGCAGCGTGCCGAGCAGCCGGGTGAAGAGGTACGCCGCGCTCTCCTTGTGCTCGGGCGCGACCCAGCCATCGTAGGCGTGGCCCTGGATCATGATCAGCGAGGCCACGCCGCGCGCGACGTCCACCCCTTCGATGCGCGCCCGGCTCACGGCAGCTCAGTCCCAGGCGAAGTCGAACGAGAGGTCGACCATCGGGAAGCCGCGCTCGCGCATCATCCGCGGCTTCGTGCTGCTCGCGAAGCGCACGTTCTTCGCGCCGTTGACCTCGAGCGCGTACATCGCGAAGCCCTTGCAGGTGGCGACGAGCCAGGACACCAGCACGTCGGGGATCCCCTCGACGCGGCCCCGCACGCCGCGCTCCACCACCTCGACGTGCGGCTTGCCGAAGTCGAAGTAGCTGATGAGGATCGACGGAAAGCGCGCGGCGACCATGGTCGGGCTCGCGAGCTTCACGACGAACTTGCGGATGTGCCGGAGATCGAGCTCCGCCTGCGAGCGCGCGCGCAGCTCGACGAACTGCTCGAACGTCTCGCCGCGCACCGTGGCGCACGCGTGACCGAGCGCCACGAGCGGGAAGAGGTCGTACATGACCGCGCTGACGAAGTCGCGCCGGAAGAAAGGGTGGTCCCCGAGCTTGCCGAGCGCGCGCTGCTGCGCCTCGACGCCACCTGGGAGGTTCTCGCGCACCCACTGATCGTGGAAGACGTAGCCGGTCCCCTTGATCTTGAAGGGGCCCTCACCCGGCGCGAACGCCAGCGACGCGTAGAGCTCCTCGGCGGTGCGCGGCGCGCGCGGAGACGGCGCGGCGCTCATCGCCGGTAGCGGAGCCAGGCGCTCCGTTCCTCGGCGAAGCGCAGGGCGCCGGCCTCCTCTCTCTCGAGCACGGCGTCGAGCGAGGCGCGCGCGTCGACCGCCGCGCGGTACTCGGGGCCGCCCGTCAGGAGGTCGATCGCCGGCACCTCGGCGACGAACTCGTAGGGCGCGTGCCGCCACCCGAAGCCCTCCCCGAGCAGCGCCGCCGCCGCCGCGATCAACCGCAGGTACGCCGAGTAGGGCGCGAAACGATCGCGATCGATCACGTGGAGCTGGACGCCCCCACAGATCCGTCCGGCGTGCTTGTGGAAGGTCGGCTGAAACGTGATCGGCCGCAGCGCCGCGCCTTCGATCGCGACGCGCTCGGCGAGCGCGCGCCCGTCGAGGCCCGGCGCGCCCCAGATCTCGAAGGGCCGGGTGAGCCCTCGGCCCTCGCTGAGCTCGGTGCCCTCGATTAGGCAGCCGCCCGGATAGACGAGCGCGGTCTCGAGCGTGGGCATGTTCGGCGAGGGCAGCACCCAGGGCAGGCCCGTCTCGTCGAAGAGCATCGCCGGCGACCAGCCGCGCATCGCGATCACGGTGAGCGCCTCCTCGTCGAGGCCCTCGAGCGCGCGGACCATCGCCGCGAGCTCGCCGATCGTCATGCCGTGCCGGACCGCGACGTCGTAGAGGCCGACGAAGCTACGGTGGCCGGCCCGCTGCGGCGCGCCCTCGACGTGGACCCCGCCGAGCGGGTTCGGGCGATCGAGGATCACCGTGCGCACGCCCTCTCTGGCGGCGGCCTTCAGCGCGAGCGCGGCGGTCCACACGTAGGTGTAGTAGCGGCTCCCGACGTCCTGCAGATCCACGATCAAGACGTCGAGCTCGGCGAGCTGCTCGGGACGAGGCGAGAGCGCCTCCTCGGTGGCGCCGTAGAGCGAGTGGATGGGCAGGCCCTCGGGATCGCGCGCGTCGCCGACGCCGATCATGTCCTGCGCCTCGCCGCCGTAGCCGTGCTCGGGCCCGAAGAGCGCGCGCAGATCGACGCCGGCGTCCCGCAGCACGAAGCGCGCGTGGCGGAGGCGCGAGTCCACGCTGGCGGGGTGGGCGACGAGCCCCGCGCGACCTCGCACCGCGGCGTGCGCCTCGGGGTCGCCCGCCGCGATCCGATCCAGACCCGTCGCGACCTTCGCCATGGCGGCCGGCTACTTAGCACACGGCCGACCGCGAGCGGCCTTCGATCCCGTGCCCCTGCCGGCGAAACCCGATCGGGCAGGGCCAAGGGCAAATCACGGCGCTTGGGGAACGCCGAGCGGAGCGTTCACCCTCGGCCGGACACCGGGGACGGGGCGCGCAGCTCGGCCCGCGCGCTCGCGAAGCGCGTGCACAGCCAACTCAGCCCTCGCCGGCCAGGAGGTAGAGGACCGCCATGCGCACCGCCACGCCGGCCTCGACCTGATCGAGGATCACGCTGCGCGGTCCGTCGGCGACGCCCGGATCGATCTCGACGCCGCGGTTCATCGGACCGGGGTGCATGATCAGCGCGTCGGGCGGTGCCGCTCGGAGAGAGCGCGGGCCGATGCCGAAGGTGCGGCTGTACTCGCGCATGCTCGGGAGCAGCGCGCCGGCCAGCCGCTCGGTCTGGATGCGCAGCACCATGACGACGTGCGCGCCCTCGAGCGCCGGCTCGAGCCGATCGAAGACCGAGACGCCGAGCGCCTCGCAGTCGCGCGGCAAGAGCGTGCGCGGGCCGACCACCCGCACCGTCGAGCCGAAGAGCGCGAGGAGCTTCGCGTTGCTCCGCGCGACCCGCGAGTGCGCGATGTCGCCGCAGATCGTCACGGTGAGGCCGCTGAGCGTGCCGAGCTTCCGCCGGATGGTGAACGCGTCGAGCAGGGCCTGGGTCGGGTGCTCGTGCTGGCCGTCGCCCGCGTTGACGACCGAGCCTCGCACCCGCTCCGCGATGAGGTGCGGCGCGCCGCTCGCAGAGTGCCGCATCACGATGACGTCCGGGTGCATCGCCTCGAGCGTGCGCACCGTGTCGAGGAGCGTCTCGCCCTTGGTCACGCTCGAGGTCGACGTCGAGATGTTCACCACGTCGGCGCTGAGGCGCTTGCCGGCGAGCTCGAACGAGGTGCGGGTGCGGGTCGAGGACTCGTAGAAGAGGTTGATGACGGTCTTGCCGCGCAGGGTCGGCACCTTGCGGACCGGCCGGCGCGAGACCTCGTGGAAGACCTCGGCCGCGTCGAGGATCTGGATGACGTCGCTCGCGTCGAGATCGTCGATGCCGAGCAGGTGCCGGTGGCGGAACGGGGCTGTCACCCGGGCTCCTCCTGTTGCTTGGCTCGCGCGAAGGCGCCGGCCTCGAGCTCCACGTCGACGCGCACGCCCCGCGCGACGTCGAGCATGCTGCCCACGAAGTCGGGCGCGATCGGCAGCTCGCGGCCGCCTCGGTCGAAGAGGACCGCGAGCCACACGCGGCGCGGCCGGCCGTAGTCGAGCAGGCAGTCGATCGCCGCGCGGATGGTGCGCCCGGTCTGCAGCACGTCGTCGACGAGCACCACGTCGCGGCCGTTCACGTCGAAGGCGATCGAGCTCGGCCCGATCTTCGGATCGGGGAGCGCCGTCGCGGCGTCGTCGCGGTAGAGCGCGATGTCGATCGTGCCGACGGGGATCGCGCGGCCCTCTGCCGCGGTGATCTCGCGGGCGAGGCGCTCGGCGAGCGGCACACCGCCGCGGCGGATCCCGACCAGCGCGAGATCCTTCGCGCCACGGGTCTCCTCGATGATCGAGGCGGCGATCCGGCGGACGCGGTGTGCGAGCGTCTCCGCGTCGACGAGCAGCTCGCGTCCGTTGGGCACGGGCGCGATCTACGCCGTGGGGCGAGGGAGGGTCAAGCGCGCCCCGATGCGAGAGGGCGGGGGCGAGGGAACGATCGCGCTTGCGAGCGCAGGCCGGTGCCCCCACCCTCCCGGCGTCATGAGCGACCCCGTCTCGCGCGATCTCTTCGAGAAGGCCAAGCGCTGGATGCCCGGCGGCGTGAGCTCGCCGGTGCGCGCCTTCAAGGCCGTCGGCGGCACCCCCGTCTTCGTCGATCATGCCGAGGGCCCGTACCTCTTCGGCGCCGACGGCGCGCGCTACGTCGACTACGTCGGCTCCTGGGGCCCCGCCCTGCTCGGCCACGCGCACCCGAGCGTCGTCAAGGCCGTGCAGGACGCGGCCGCCCGCGGCGCGAGCTACGGCGCGCCCACCGCGCAGGAGACCGAGCTCGCCGAGCTCGTGGCCTCCTTCTTCCCTTCGATCGAGATGATCCGCTTCGTCTCGAGCGGCACCGAGGCCGTGATGGGCGCGCTCCGCGCCGCCCGCGGGTTCACCGGGCGCGATCTCGTGGTGAAGCTCGAGGGCTGCTACCACGGCGGCGCCGACTACCTCCTCGTCAAGGCCGGGAGCGGCCTCGCGACCTTCGGCGTGCCGACGAGCGCCGGCGTGCCCGCCGCGATCGCGTCGACCACCCGGGTCGCGCCCTACAACGACGTCGCCGCGATCGAGGCGCTCTTCGAGGCCGAGGGATCGCAGATCGCCGCGCTCATCCTCGAGCCGGTGGCAGGCAACATGGGCACCGTCGCCCCGCAGCCCGGCTACCTCGAGGCGCTCCGGGCGATCACCGAGAAGCACGGCGCGCTGCTGGTCTTCGACGAGGTGATGACCGGCTTCCGCGTCGCGCCGGGCGGCGCGCAGGAGCGCTACGGCGTCACGCCGGATCTCACCACCCTCGGCAAGATCCTCGGGGGAGGCCTCCCGATGGGGGCCTACGGAGGGCGGCGCGACATCATGGCGAAGATCGCGCCCGACGGGCCGATCTACCAGGCCGGCACGCTGAGCGGGAACCCGCTCGCGGTGGCCGCGGGCCTCGCGACGCTGCGTCTCCTGCGGGAGCCCGGCCTCTACGATCGCCTGGAGGGCGCGTCGGCGCGGCGCGTGCGCTCGTTCTCGCCCGCTATGGAGGCGCGCGGCGCCGCGGTGACGGTGCAGCGGGTGGGCTCGATGCTGACGCCGTTCTTCCGCCGAGGCACCTCATCGTCGAGAGCGCCAGTGCGCCGGTGGGAGGACGCGGCGACCTGCGACACCGTCGCGTTCGGCCGCTGGCACGCCGCGATGATCGCGGGCGGCGTGCACTGGCCTCCCGCGCAGTTCGAAGCAGGCTTCGTCTCGCTGGCTCACGACGAGGCCGCGCTCGAGACCACCGAGCGCGCCTTCGGGGCCGCCCTCGACAGCCTATAAGCCTCGGAAATTCCAGCGTTTAGCCTGGCCTCGGCGCGCCTCTGGCCGTCCTTGACCCCCCCTTAGGCCCATGCTACAAGGCCGCCGCGCTCGGCCCGGAGACGGGTTGGTCTCGATGTCTCTCCTCGGTCCCGACGGTAAGAAGCAATTGAAAGTGGCGTCGCGCTACAGCGCGCTCGGCCTCGAGATGGGCCTCGCCGTCTGCGCCGGCTTCTTCGGTGGGCGCTGGCTCGACGCTCGCTTCGACACTGCCCCGATCCTCACCTACATCGGCCTCGCCGTCGGCCTCCTGGCCGGATTCAAGTCCGTCTGGACGCTCGTGCGCCGCACCAACCTGGACACCCTCTGATGCCCGACCGACGCACGCTCCGACGCATCACGCTCTACATCGCGGGTGCGTCCGCCCTGCTGACCCTGGCCACGCTCGCGTTCGGCGGCGTGACGATGGGGCTCGGCGCGGCGGTCGGCGGGAGCGTCGCCGTCGCGAACTGGCTCGCCATGCCTTGGGTGGGCGAGCGGCTCGTGAGGGCGAACGACAAGGGCCGGATCATCTGGAGCCTGCTCTTGGTCCTCAAGATGGCGGCCCTCCTCGGGATCGTCGCCCTCATCTTGTCGACCGGCCTCGTCGACCCCATGGGCTTCACCGTCGGGCTCAGCGGGCTGGTCCTCGGCGCCCTCGCAGGCGCATTCCACATGACGACCTCCAAAGGCTCGACGGCCGTGAGGGAGGAGCAGGCCTGAGATGTCCGACGGCGAGCACCACGGATCGCTCTTCAGCAGCACCACGTTCTTCGAGAACGTGCAGAAC
Organism: Pseudomonadota bacterium; assembly: GCA_023427125.1. Classification (GTDB taxonomy): domain Bacteria; phylum Myxococcota_A; class Polyangia; order Polyangiales; family Sandaracinaceae; genus JAEZBP01. Next base: position 6,110 of record JAEZBP010000208.1, read on the forward strand.
TTCATGGGCTCCATGGGGTGGCCCTTCAATGACGAAGGGAAGACCTGGGGTATGCTCGGCGAAGGGAAGGTCCTCACCGAGAACCCGGGCCACGGCGCCGAGGCGTTGATCCACGTCGGCGTGGTCTTCCTGTTGCTCACAGGGCTCGCGTTCCTCGCGTGGAACAAGATCAAGGACACGCAGGCCGCCCTGATCCCCGACGACAAGCTGTCGCCACGCACCTTCATCGAGGTGATGGTGGGCGCGGCCTACGGGATGATGAAGGACATCATGGGCCCCAAGGCGGCGCGGTACTTCCTGCCGCTCATCGGGACCTGCGCGTTCTTCATCCTCTTCTCGAACATGCTGGGGCTCATCCCCGGGTTCCTCCCGCCGACCGCGTCGATGTCGGTCACCCTGGCGCTCGGCCTGGTGGTCTTCGTGGCGACGCACATCTACGGCGTCAAGGAGCACGGGCTCGCGTACTTCAAGCACTTCTTCGGGCCGATCATCAAGTGGTACGCGCTGCCGCTGATGCTGCTGATGCTGCTCATCGAGCTCGTCAGCCACCTGGTCCGTCCGATGTCCCTCGCCATCCGCCTGATGGCGAACATGTTCGCCGACCACGCCGTCCTGGGCGCGTTCATCGCCCTCCTGGCGTGGGTCGTGCCGGTCCCGATCCTCCTGCTCGGCTCGCTCGTCGTGGTGGTCCAGACGCTGGTGTTCTGCGTGCTGTCCACCGTGTACATCTCGATGGCGATCGAGCACTCCGACGATCACTGACGTTCACCGAGCTCGACCGCACACCGAGCTCGAACAAGTACCTGTTCGACCAAACCAAAAGCTCTGACGCTCTCCCCAGAGGTCATTAGGAGGCTCTCTCATGAAGAAGATGCTGCTCACGCTCGCGACGATGATCCCGACCCTCCTCGTCACGTCCCTCGCCTTCGCGCAGGACGCCGCGTCCAACGAGTCGGACGTCGCGGTGGCCAGCAAGTTCGGGGCTGCTCTCGCGATCGGAATCGCTGCCTTCGGTGGCGCGTACGGTCAGGGCCGCGCGGCGGCGGCCGCGCTCGAGGGCATCGCGCGCAACCCGAACGCGTCCGGCAAGATCTTCGTCCCGATGATCCTCGGCCTGGCGCTCATCGAGTCGCTCGTGATCTACGCGCTCGTCGTCGCCCTGATGATGTAGTCGCGGCCCCGAGCGGTCGCCCCATCGACTCCTCCCCGCGCTGGCACCATACTGAGTCCGTCATGGATGACGACGAGCTGGTCCAGCAGATCAAGAACGAGACGCCGGCCGCGGAGCACGCTCCCGAGCCGGCTGCTCGTCGTCCGTCGGCCGAGCCGCAGGGTGGCACCGCGCAGGGCGGCATCTCGACGTGGATCAAGATCGGCGCCGTCTTCCTCCTCCTCGGAGGGGGCGTCGCTTTCTTGCTCTCCGGCACCGGGGCCTCGAGCGCGTTCGTCTACTCGAAGCTCGTGAACGAGCTGATGGTCGAGCCCGACGAGTGGGTGGGCCGCGAGGTCCGCGTCGAGGGGCAGCTGCGCCAGGGCTCGGTGGCCTTCGTGGACGAGCCGACCTGCGAGCACACCTTCGTGCTGGAGAAGGAGGGGCACGCGATGCCCGTCCGCTTCCCGCGCTGCTCGGTGCCCGACACGTTCCGCGACGACATGCCGATGGACGTCGTGGTGCAGGGCACGCTGCAGTCGAACGGCACCTTCCTCGCCGACCAGGTGATCCCGCGCTGCCCCTCGAAGTACGAGATGGAGCAGCGAGGGCTCGACGGCGAGGCCATGCCCCACGCCATGCCGGCCTCCCGCCCGCAGAGCTGATCCGGGCTGACTCGCGGGCGACTCAGGCCGCGAGGACCCTGACCCGGCGCAGCTCGCGCACGTTCTTGGCGCCGGTGCAGAAGCACACGACGCGCAGCTCGTGGATGAGGAGCTCGAGCGCGCGGACGGCCGCCGCTTCGCTCTCGTTGGCCGCCTCGAGGAGCGGCTTGGCGAGGGCGGCGACGTCGGCGCCGAGCGCGATGG
>JAEZBP010000262.1 GCA_023427125.1 Pseudomonadota bacterium
CGCAGACCCTCGCCTCGCTTGCACCGGCCGTTCGCCCACGGCCCGAGACCGTCCTGCCGCTCGCTGAAGACCCTCCCGCGCTGCACGCAGAGGCTCTTCCGCTCTGCGCAGACCCTCTCCGTTCGCCGCTCCGACCCTCCGCCGAGCTCCCTAGCTAGACCCTCTTCCGGTCGACCGGGGACCGTCTTGCGCTCTGCGCAGACCCTCCGCCCAACTCCCCAGACCCTCTTTCGATCTAGTTAGACCCTGAAGATCGTTCAGGAATTCGGCAGGAGCGGGATAACGTCCCGAAGAGCGCTGCTCGCCCTCCGATTCACCCTTGACGGCCCTCCTCAGCGGAGGTGCCAGCTCAGCATCAGCGTGGCGGCGAGAGGGAGCGCGCCGCTGTCGAGGGCCCGCACGCCGAAGAACGGCAGCGACCCCGAGAGCTCGAGGCCCACCTCGGTGCCGAGCGCGAGCCGAACGCCGGCCTGCGCCGCCACGAGATCGAGCCCGTCCTGGTAGCCAAAGCCGCTCGCGAGCTCGAGCACGAACGCGATCCACTCGTAGGGGCGCCAGTCCGCGCCGCCGCCGAGCCGCACGCCGCCGCGCGGCTCGGGCGGCCCCTCGCCGATGCCGAGCGAGCCCAAGAGCACCGCCCACATGTGGAAGCGGAAGTTCGCGTCGGCCTGCCACGCGCCGGTCACCCCCACGTCGAGCCCGAGCGGCTGGCTCGACTGATCGAGCCCGCTCGTCGTCGGCAGGACCATGCGCCCGGTGATCGCGTAGACGCGGCCCTTCTCGGCCGAGATGCGCGCCGTCACGCCGTACGAGAGGTAGCCGAGCCCGAGGTAGGCCGCGCTCACCGAGCTGATCACGGTCTGATACCGGAGCGGCTCCCAGGAGACGAAGCCCTCGACGTTTGGATCGAGCAGCATCGACGCGCGCAGCCGCCCCGAGGCGCGCACGTTGCCGTAGAAGTTAGCGGTGTCGGCGACGATCAGCGCGTCGCCGCCGATCGCGACCTCGGCGCGAGGGCACGCGCGGGAGGGCATGCCGAGCTGACCGTCGAGCGCGCTCACCTGCAGGGGGCCGATCGGCCGCGAGCGCAGATCGGTCGTGCAGGGATCGAGCGAGCCGTCGGGGAGCAGCCCCGCGCGGGTCGGCGTCTCGACCGGCACGAGCGCGCCGACCGAGCCGTCGTCCGACTCTTCGGTCGGCGGCGCTTCGATCGTCGCCTCTTGGGTCGCCGGCTCTTCGGCGGCGCCCGGGGCGGCGATCGTGGGCGCCTCGATCGCCGGCGCCTCGATCGAGGGTGGCTCGACCGAGGGCGCGTCGATCGAGGGCTGGCTGGCGTCCTGCGCGTGCGCCGCGAGCGGCGCCAGGCAGGCGAGCACGACGATGATCCGCGCGCGCATCACGGCGCCTCCGTCGGGAGGCCCGGCCCGCTGAAGCCGCCGCCGTCGCGATCGAGCAAGAGCGGGTTCGTGAAGCTCGCGGGGTAGCCCTTGGGCGTGACCGCGAGGAAGGCGTAGCCCGGGTCGTTCCGACTCGGCGGCCTGGGATGGGGCTGCGGGCCGACGTCCTGATCGCGATCGCAGATCGCCGGCTCGGTGACGCCCTCGAGGTCCGCCGCGTCGACCACGTCATCGCCGTTGCGGTCGACGTCGCGCCAGTCGATCGTGCCGTCGCCGTCGTTGTCGCCCGTGTCCGGGATGCCGTCGCAGTTCAGATCGCCGGCGGCCGGGAGCGGCGCGCCCGCCTCCACCACGATCCACGCGTCGCGCGTGCCCTCGGGCAGGATCTCGGAGAGCGCGACCTCGCCCTCGAAGCGCAGGACGCCGTCGGTGCCGAGCGGATCGCTCGGGTGGCTCAGCTCGGCGGCGATCGTCCGCGCCACCCGCCCGTTCACCACGATGCGGATCTCCTCGACCGGCACCCAGGGCGCGGCGCTCACCCGGATCTCGAGCATCGCGCCCGCGCCCGGCGCGAACGGCTCGACCGAGGGCGTGCGCGCGCCTCCGCTGGAGTCCGTCGTCGAGACCTCGATCACCGGCCCGTTGGTCCCGATCATCCTCCCGGCTCGCACCGCGCGGTTGAACTCGACGTCGTCGAACGAGGCGAGCGTCTGATCGGTCCAGACGAGGTTGCGCGGCGTGCCGAGCACGCTGTCGACGAGGCTGTGCGAGTCGCTGTTGGCGGTCCCCGCCCGTACGATCCCCTGACTGAGCAGGTAGAACCAGTACGCGCGATGCGTGAGGAGATCCTCGTTCTCGGTCCCGTTCATGACCTCCTGGACGTGGTAGTCGATGTTCGCGAAGGTCGCGTCGGGAGGGGTGCGCAGGATCATGCCCGGCCCGGTGCCGTCGTACTCGGTCGGCAGCGGCACGCGCGCGTCGACCCCGACCGCGCTAGGGAAGCCGAGGTCGCGCCCGAACTGCGCGGCGGTCCAGGGGTGGTTGAGCTGGATGACCCCCGTGTCGGCCGGCCAGCCCGCCTGCACGAAGCGGTCGAAGAGCAGCCCCGGCTCGGCGAGCTCGTCCCACGGCGCGCCTCGGTACGGCTCGTCCGGCGCGAAGGGCAGCGGCCACACGATCCAGTGACCGATCACCTGCGGGAGAGAGCTGCCCGGCGTGAGATCAAACAAGATGTGCCCGGTCGTCTCGAGCCCGATCAGAAAGCGAATGCGCGAGTCGGCGTCGAGCTCGCGGCGCGCGTCCTCGTAGTCCCACACGCCGTCGTGGTCGGTCGCCGCGAGCACGTCGACGCCGGAGGCGAGGAACGCCTGCACCCGATCGCGATCGGGGATGGTCGAGTCGAAGCTCGCCGCGCCGTGCACGTGGAAGTCCGCGCCGAGCGTGCCCGCCGGCGCCACGTCGAGGCGGACGAGCTCGAGGGTGACCCGCGCGCTCTCGCCGCCGCCCACCTCGACCGTCTCGCGATCCACCGTCGCGAAGAGGCCGGCCGTCGCGAAGACGTCGTAGCGCCCCGGCGGGACCTCGACCGTGGTCAGCGCGTCGCTCACGAGCAGGCGATCGCAGGCCGGCGAGCCGCCGACCGGCGAGCCGAGCAGCGGCGCGCAGTCGGCGTATCCGTCGAAGAGCCGCGCGTTGACCGCGGCGAACGTCGCGTCGTCGGCGGGCCGCACGAAGACCTGCGCGTGATCGGCCATGCCGTCGATCGTCACCGCGAGCTCGAGCGTGGCGGCCGGCTCGATCGTGATCGCGCCGACG
>JAEZBP010000307.1 GCA_023427125.1 Pseudomonadota bacterium
GGTGTGCGCCGTGCCCGCCGCGATCTGAGCCGCGCCCGTGATCCCGGCAATCGCTACCGGGCGACCGCGCTCGACGGCGTCCGGCGCGACGCCGAGCTCGCCTCGCGAGCCGGAGCCCCAGCAGTGCACCTCCCCGCTTCGAGCGCGCGCGCAGACGTGGCTCCTCCCGTAGGCCAGCTCTTCGATCGGCGGGAGGTCGAGGCGCGCCAGCTCCGTCTGCCGGTAGCGGGCCGCGCACTCCACGCTTCCGTCGGTGCGGCGCAGGCAGACCCTGCTGTCCTTCAGGGCGAGCTCGGCGGCGTCGCGCCCGACCGGCGCCGACGCCAGCCGCTCGAAGCGGGTGCCCCTCGCGCTGAAGAGGGTGAGCTCGCCGCTCCGGCTCAGCGTCGCGACGTCCATGGAGCCACCGGCGACGGCGACGACGTTCGCCGCACCGGCGAGGTCCTCGAGCCCGAGCGCCTGGTGTTCGCGGCGGACCTCGCACGCGACGCTGCCGCGCTCGCGCAGGAAGCACCTCGAGCCGCCCGCGATCGCTCGCACGCCGGTGGCGCGCTCGCTCGCGCTCGACCCGCAGCGCAGCGCGCCGCCCTCGAGCACGCAGCCCTCGTAGCCGTAGCCGATGGGCGTCGCGCTCCTGGCGATCGAGGTCGGGCGAGGCCGCCAGGGCTCGACGACGGGCACCTCGCTCGTGCGCTCAGCGCCCCAGCACGTCCAGCCTTCGGCGGTGCGGGCGCAGCTCCGAGCGCCGAAGGCGGCGATCGCGTCGGCGCGGACGCCGGGCACCTCGACCGGTGAGAAGTCGCGGCGCATGCGCTCCTCGCCGAACGCCCCACCGTCGTGGCGGCCCCAGCAGAAGAGCGCGCCGGCGGCGTCGAGCGCGCACGCGTGGCCCCCGCCGGTCGCGACCCGCACCGCGCCGGGCACCCCCGGATCGATGGGCGTGGCCGGGGTCTGCCCTTCGGCGATCGGTCCCAGCATCGCGTAGCGGTTGTCGCCGAAGCAGCGGAGCAGGCCGGCGCGATCGATCATGCACAGGGCCTCGTCGATCGAGGAGCTGGGGCTCATCTCGCGCACGCCGTCGAGCGCGGGGAAGCGCGTGGCGCGGTCCGCCTCGAGCTCGAGCTCCTCGTCGAGCCAGAGGTACTCGCCCCAGCAGTGCGCGGCGCCGTAGGGGCTCCATCCGCACGCGAACGCGCCGTCGACGCGGAGGCGGTCGATGGCGGGGAGGTCTTGGATGCGCCGCAGCCGGTCGGGCTCGCCTCCCCAGTCATCCCTGCAGTGCACGTCGCCGGTGTCGGTGCGCACGCAGACCATCCCGTCCGCGACCTCCACGTCGGTGGCGCCGTCGATCGTCGCGACGCTCGGGTTGGTGCGTGGATCGTCCGCGCCGAGGTCCCAGCAGACGAGCTCGTCGCCGGCCACCGCGCACACGCGCTCCAGCGCGGCGTCGAGATCCTCGATCGGGTGGGTGGTCGTGAGCTCGAGCGGCGCGCTCGCCCACTCCTCTTCCGCGTCCTCGACGCACTCCTCCGACTCGCCGCAGCGCTCGTACCACTCCTCGTAGAGGTCGTGGCCCGGTTCGCGGTAGAGGTCGCCGAAGCAGCGCGCGGTGCGCTCGCCGGTCCGGGCGACGCAGTACGTGACCTCGCCGACCGCGAGCCGATCGGCGGAGAGATCGTGTCGGACCGAAGGCAAGGTGCGGCCGGCCGCGGGCACCGCGCCGAGGCACCGCAGGCTGTCTTCGTAGAGGAGGCAGGTGAAGTCGGCGCCCGCTCCGAGCAAGGGGAGCGGCGCGGCGGGCGGTGCGTCCACGCGCTGCGCGCTCGGCGCGAGGGCCGGCGCGGCCACCGGAGGAGCGGCGGGCGCGCCGCAGGCGAGCAGGAGCGCGGAGGTGAGCGCAGCGGAGAGACGCATGCGGGCTCCCGAACGAGCGCGGCGCGGTGGGAGATTCCAAGCCGCTGACATCTGCCCGTCGTGGATCAGCGCGCGATCAGGTCCCAGCGCCGCACGATCCCGTCGGAGCCGCCGGTGACGAGGAACGAGCCGCTCGGCCCGAGGGCGATCGTCGTGATCTCGTACGAGCTCCCCTGCACGACGAAGCGCGGGGTGTCGACGTCCGTGAAGTCGTAGACGCGCACGTTGCCGTCCTCGATCCCGCCCGTCGTGCAGTGCGTCGCCCACGCGATGCTGCCGTCGGTCACGATCTCGTCCGCGCACACGTCGAGGGCCGCGAGCTCGCGGCCGGAGGGCGCCGCGCGAAGGTAGAAGCCCGGCTCGAGCAGACCGCGCGAGCCCATGAGCACGTACGAGGTGCCGGGGAGGATCGCGATGCCGTACATGTACGTCGTGAACGGCGCGTCGTCGTAGACGGTGGCCCAGGTGTCGGTGCGGAGGACGCGCGCGCGGCCGCGCGTGCAGCCCCAGCGCTCGTCGGGCTGATCGCAGCCGGCCATCGCGAGCCAGCCGCCGCTGCGGCTCACCGCGAGGCTGGAGAGGAGCCCGCCGAGCGGCGAGTGGAGCTCGTGGATCAACGATCCATCGAGCGCGTACACCTGCAAGAGGCCCGCGCAGGAGGTCGCGCCCGGCGTGCACGTCGCCACCGAGACGCCGGCGGGGCTCTCGGTGCTCGCGTCGTAGTGGAGCGCGACCGACCGGCCGAAGCCGGGCAGGACCTGGCTGAGGATGCGCGTGTTGCTCGGGATGTCGTAGACCTCGACCAAGCCCTCGATGCACGTCGTCGCCGCGCGGTTGCAGCCCGACGCCGCGAGGGTCCGGCCGTCGTGCGAGAGGCTCACGTCCCCGGCCTCGAAGAGCGTCGAGAACGAGGCGAGCTCGGCGAGCGTGCCGGCGTCGAAGACGCGGACATCGCCGTGTCCGTCGCCGGCCGCGATGACCGAACCATCGATCGACACGGCGACCGAGTTGATGAAGCTGCCGAACGTCGCGACCGTGCGGCGCATGCCGGCCGGCTCGCAGGCGCCCGCGCGGCAGAAGCCGAGCTGATCGGGGATCCCCAGGTCGCACTGCTCGCGCTCGGCGATCGGCGCGCAGCCGTCGCAGCACTCGCCGCGCTCCGAGCACGCGCACGCGCCGCTCGGGCCGCCCGCGAAGCCGTGGCTGAAGTGCGTGACCTGGGCGCGTGCGGCGCCGCCCTCGATCACGGTGGGCAGCCGATCGAATCCGCCCGACGCGTTGCTCCAGAAGACCTCGGTGCTCGGGTCGGTGACGCCCTCGAACGCGACCTCGATCGGGATCGCGAACGTGATGCCGTCGGGCTCGAACGAGAAGACGCGCGAGCGCGCCTCGACGCCGGCGGGCAGCGACACGCCGCCGCTCTCGCGCACGACGAGCTCGGTCTCGCGGCTCAGCGCCCCGGCGGGGATCTCCAGCGTGACCCCGGCCGCGCGGAGCGTGCCCCCATCGGGGCCGATCGTCGTGGCGGTCGGCGGCACGGTCCCGCCGCGCGTGCCGCAGTCGCCACAGTCGGTGCCGTACTCGCAGACGGAGTAGAGCGAGCCCGGCCCTCCGTCATCGCACTCGCCGTCGAACGCGTGCTCGCACGTGTTCTTGCAGACAGGGCCGCTCGGCTCGGGGCGGCAGCTCGAGAGCGCGAGGCAGCTCGAGATCACGAGGAGAGGGAGGGCACGCATGGGCCGATCGTCTCACGACGACGGGCGTCCGCGCCCTCGTCCGTTTGGACGATGTCGCGGCCCCTCGGTCGTCGCGTGGTATGACGATTCGAGCATGGATGAGCGACGCGTGCGCGAGGCGGTACGGTCCTCGTTCGAGAGCGAGCAGGTGCCGTTCTTGAAGGCGCTGGTCGAGCAGCCGAGCTGCACCCGCGAGCCTTCGGACGTGGAGGCGGCGGCGCAGCTCGTCGACGCGATGGCCGCGCGGCTCGGGCTCTCGCGCGAGCTCGTGGCCGATCCGAGCGGGCGCTTCGCGGCGCACCGGATCTACGCGACGCCGCGGGCGAGCGAGGGTGAGAAGGCGCTGGCGCTGGTCGGCCACGTCGACACGGTCTTCCCGCGGGCGATGGGCTTCTTCGGGTTCGTGCGCGAGGGCGACGTGGCGCGGGGGCCCGGCGTGCTCGACATGAAGAGCGGGCTCTCGGCGATCCTCTTCGCGCTCTCGGCGGTCCGCGAGGCGGCGCCCGAGCGCTTCGCGGAGCTCGCCGTCCGCTTCGTGTGCGTGAGCGACGAGGAGGTCGGCTCGCCCTCGAGCGCGCCGATCTGGAAGCGCCTCGCGCCCTCGACGGAGGCGGCGCTGGTCTTCGAGGCCGGGCGCCACGAGGACAAGATCGTGACGCGCCGAAAGGGCGGCGCGGTGTTCACGATCGAGGCGCGCGGCAAGGCCGCCCACGCGGGCAACCGCCACGCCGAGGGGGTGAGCGCGATCCACGGGCTCGCCCTGGTGGTCGCGCGGCTCGAGGCGCTGACCGACTACGCGCGCGGCGTGACGGTGAACGTGGGGCTGATCGAGGGCGGCAGCGCGAAGAACACGGTGCCCGATCGCGCGCGCTGCGAGGTCGACGCGCGCTTCGTTCGCTCAGAGGACGGAGCGTGGCTCGAGGAGACGATCGCCTCGCTCGGGCGCGCGCCCTTCGCCGGGCTCGAGGGCGTCCCCGAGAAGCTCGCGGCGCTCTCGTTCACGACCGGCGGCGGGGTGACGCGCCCTCCGATGGAGGCTACCGACGCGAGCCAGGCGCTGCGGCTCGCCTACGAGCGGCACGCGCGCCTCGCGGGGCTCGGCGTTGGCGAGGCGCCTCTCCAGGGCGGCGGCTCCGACGCGAGCCTGCTCGCCGCGTGCGGCGTGCCTTCGATCGACGGCCTCGGCCCCCATGGTCAGCACTTTCACGAGCGCGAGGAGTGGTGCAGCCTCGAGAGCCTGCGAGGGCGGACCGAGGCGCTCGCGACGTTCTTGAACGATCGCGTTACCCTGACCTGACCCTAGGAAATGACTGAGCGCGGTCCTACGACACGACCCCTTCCACCGTTCGTCCTGAGCCGGCGCGCAGCGCCGAGTCGAAGGACGTCGCGGCCGCGCGCCCTTCGACTGCGCTCAGGGCGAACGGAGGGGACAGCAAGAGCGTCGGTGACCTGGAACGACGCTCCCTGACTTACGGACGACGGCATGGCGAAGAAGGTAAACAAGCGAGAGCTGAGAGAGCAGAGGCGCGAGGAGGAGAGGGCCGAGCGCGAGGCGGCCGAGGCGAAGGCGCAGAAGCGCCTGCGCCTGATGCGGCTCCTGGTGGCGGTGGTCCCGCTCGTGACGCTCGCGTTCGCGATCCCGACCTGGCTCGTGCTCGAGTCGCCGCGCGCGGCCGCGCTGCTCGCGGTCGTCGGTGTGGCGGTCTGGATACCAGTCTTGCTCGGCGGCCTCGGCTCGGCGATCGAGCCCCGCGACCGGACGCGCGCCGGATCGATCGACTTCGGCCACCGCAAGTGAGCGCGCCGCTCCGCGCGCTGTTCGCGGTGCGCGCGCTGAGCGCGCCGTCGGCCGCGCGCGCGCAGGACGCGGTGGCGGACGCGGTGGTGATCGTGGAGGAGGGGGCCCCCG
>JAEZBP010000311.1 GCA_023427125.1 Pseudomonadota bacterium
GGCCCGCGGCGCAACGCAGCCGCCGAGCGCGTGCACAACTTCGTGACGCGAGACGGAACGCCGCCCGACGAGCTCCGGCGCGTCGCACGCGAGCAGCTCGCGCGCTACCCGAGCGTCGAGGCGCGCGACGTCCGCGTCGAGTCGATCGCGGGCACGCGCGGCGCGTTCGACGTCGTGCTGAGCGACGGACGCGTCGAGGCGCGCCGCGTGCTGCTGTGCACCGGCTTGATCGACGCCACCCCGGCGATCGAGGGCTTGCGCGAGCTCTGGGGGCACGCGGTCTTCCAGTGCCCGTACTGCCACGGCTGGGAGGTCCAGGACCGGCGCTGGGGCTACCTCGCGCTCGGCGCTGAGGCGCAGCACGTCGCGCTCTTCTCCGTGCAGCTGCGCGGATGGACGCGCGACGTGGTCGTCTTCACGAACGGCGCGCTCGAGCTGCCCGAGGACGCTCGCGCTCGGCTCCACGCCGCCGGCGTGCGGATCGAGACCGCGCCCGTCGCGCGGCTCGCTCGGAGCGGCGATCGGCTCGAGGCCGTCGAGCTCGCCGACGGCACCGCCGTGTCGTGCGACGCGCTCTTCGCCCATCCTCCCCAGCGTCAGGTCGCGCTGATCGACGCGCTGGGCCTCGCGCTCGACGAGGGCGGGATGGTACGCATCGACCCGATGACCCGCGAGACCTCCATCCCCGGCGTCTACGCCGCTGGCGATCTCACCACGCGCGCCCAGGCCGCGATCCTCGGGGCCGCGGCCGGTATGGAGGCGGCGGCGAGGATCAACGCGGAGCTCACGATGGAGCTCGCGACGGCAGGTGCGCTGTGAGCGACGACGAGCCGAACCGCGACCAGGCGCGCGAGTGGAACGAGCGCGGAGGCCCGCGCTGGGTGGCGATGGAGCGCGACCTCGACGCGCAGCTCGCGCCCTTCGGCGCCACCGTGATCGACGCGCTCGAGCCCGCCCCCGGCGAGCGCGTGCTCGACGTCGGCTGCGGCGCGGGGGCCATGTCGCTCGCGATCGCGGAGCGGGTGCGCCCGGGCGAGGTCGTCGGCGTCGACATCTCCGGCCCGATGATCGCGCGCGCTCGCGAGCGAGCGCAGGCGGTCGAGAACCTGCGCTTCGAAGAGGCGGACGCGCAGACGTTCGCGTTCGCCTCCGGCGCGCCCTTCGACGCGATCGTCTCGCGCTTCGGCGTGATGTTCTTCGCCGATCCGATCGCGGCGTTCACCAACCTGCGCGCGGCGCTCCGCCCCGGAGGCCGGCTCGCCTTCGTCTGCTGGCGCGCGCTGCGCGAGAACCCGGCGTTCACGCTGCCGCTCGAGGCCGCGCTGTCGCTCGTGCCCGAGCCGCCGAGGTCGCCCGAGCGCGGCGCCCCGGGCCCGTTCGCGTTCGCCGACGGAGATCGCGTCCGCTCGATCCTCGAGCAGGCCGGCTACGCCGACATCGAGGTCGTCGCCCACGACAGCGACGTCATCGTCGCGGGCCGCCCGGAGCTCGAAGGCGCGGTCGACCTCGCGATGCAGATCGGCCCGCTCAGCCGCGCGCTCCCTCGGACGATGAGCGAGGCGCTGCGCGCGCAGATCCGCGCCAGGGTGCGCGACGCGCTCGCTCCGCACCACCGGCCCACCGGCGTCACGCTGCCCGCGGCGACGTGGATCGTGACGGCGCGCCGAGCGGCGTGAAGCGGTGCGCCCGGCGCGAGCAGAGTAAGGTGCACGCGTGTCGCGCGATCGCCGCCCCCTCGCTCGTGACACCACGGTCGGCGATGGCTCGCCGATCGCCGCGTCGCGGCAGCGCTACCCCGATCGGAGCGCGCCGAGCGCCCGACCGGTGACCCACAGCCACGCGGCGATCCTCTTCCACACGGGAGGCCGCACGCGCGTCGAGCAGAACGGCGAGTGGACCCTCGGCCCGGGCGACGCGCTCGTCGTCCCCGCGGGAGCGCCTCACCGGATGCTGGAGCTCTCGAGCGCCGAGGGCTGGGGGCTCTCGTTCTGCGTGCCGTGCTTCGCCGCCGACGACGCCGCCGCGCTGCTCGCGCCCATCGAGCGGGTGCGCGACGGTGGCTCCGCGGTCGTCCACATCCCCTCCGCGCGCCACGCCTTCCTCGAAGGGCTCTTCGGAGAGCTCGAGGCGATCGGCGAAGCGCCCCGCACCTCCGGCGACGCGCTCGAGGCGGTCCGCCGGAGCCTGCTCACGCTGGTGCTCGCCGAGCTCGACCGCGCCGCGAGCGCGCCGCCCGCCCTGCGCGGCGGCGGCGTGGTGGTCGAGAGCCTGCGCTACATCGAGCGCAACTGCCTGCGGCGCCTGACGCTCGACGAGATCGCCGCCGCCGTGGGCCGCACCCCGACCTACGTGACCAGCGCGCTCACCCAGGCGACGGGCCGCAGCGCCGGCGACTGGATCGCCAGCGGCCGCATGGCCGAGGCGCGGCGGCTGCTCCTCCACTCGGACGAGATGATCGACGTCATCGCCGAGCGCGTCGGCTACGCGGACGCCACGCACTTCATCCGCATGTTCCGCCGCGCCCACGGCGCGACGCCGGCGGCGTGGAGAGCGTCGCGGATCGGCCGCGGCGAGTAGGCGCGCGCTTCCGCTCGGATCAGGCCCGGAGGCCGACCTCGCGCAGGCCGGGGAGGATCAGGTGCTCGAGCGCGTCCTCGATCGTCTGCTCGATGGTGGCCGCGGCGAGGACGCCGTGCTCCGGCGCCGGGATCGGAGGGAGCGCGCGGGCGCGGGTGCGCCAGGTGTCGACGCAGCGCTCGAGGAGCGTGGCGAGCGGAGCGGAGAGCGCGGCGCGCTCGGCGTCGCTGAGCGTCGCGGCGAACGCGTAGCCGATGCGCCCATGATCGATCTCGTCGCCGAGGAGCAAGCGCAGGACGGCGCGCGGGAGCGGCTCGACGGCATCGGCGTAGGCGCGCTCGAGGTACGCGGCGGCCAGCGTCTCTTGCACGCAGCACTGGGCCACGACCCGCAAGGCGGGCGCGTGCTGCTCCGGGACGGCGACGGCGGTGGAGGTGAAGAGGCGCGCCTCGGGCAGCCGATCGTGCGAAGGGTCGTAGGCGCGCGCGACCCGCACGCAGAGCGCGGCGTGGCGCAGCTCGTCCGAGGCCGCGCGGACCGCGAGCCAGCACAGATCGGGAGAGGCCGCGCGAGCGAGGACGATCGCCGCGACGTGGGCGAGCGACGCCGCCTCTGCGCGCTCCGAGGCCGCGTGCTCGATCCACGCGCGGCCGATCGCGAGGCGGACCGACGGATCGAGCGACGCCGGATCGGGCCCATCGGGCAGCTCCACGGCGGCGGCGTCGTCGAGGGTGCGCGGCGAGACCACGACTCAGCTCCTGGCGCTCGCCTTCGCGCGCGCGGGCCGAGCGACGCGGCCCTCTGTCGCGTCGGCGCTTCTCGTCCCTAGTGTCCGGCGAGCGCGCACCGCTCCGCTCGGCGCTCCTGGGGTGGGTTGCTTCACGCGCTCTCAGATGATGCAGGGGGTGCAGACGTCGCAGACCGGGTCCGGCTCGCCGCACGGCGTGCAG
>JAEZBP010000335.1 GCA_023427125.1 Pseudomonadota bacterium
GGGGGGCCCCCCCCCCCCCCCCCCCATGGTGGCAGAGCCACAATGGGCCCCCACCCAAGTCCGAGCGCGACGGCGCTTCGCGCCTTCGCGCTCGATCCGATCGCGAGGCGATGGGGCCCTGTCGACCGCGCGAACGCGGGGTGGCGCGCGTCATCACAGCCCCGCGCGACCCGCCGCGAGCGACCTGTCAGCCCCGAGTGGCCTCGCGAGCGGGGTGTCGTGTCATCATTCTCCTTTGGCGTGTCATGCCGACGACGCTGGCTCGATCAGAGCCGGTAGACCTCGTCTTCGGGTTGCGACGGATCGTCGCTCGCGGGGCGGCTGCCGAACCTGGCGAAGCCCAGCGCGGTGACCAGCGCGATCGAGCGACGGTTCTCCGGATGGATGCGAGCCTCGAAGCGCGTCACGCCGTACCGCTCGCGCAGGTGGGCGATCATCGCGAGGACCGCCTCGCGCGCGTGGCCGCGGCCCCACCAGGGAGGAAAGAGGACGTACGCGACCTCGGCGCTCGCGTCGGGATGAGCCGTCGCTTGCACGTAGCCGACGTGGCAGCCCGCCTCTGGAGAGAACAACGCCCAGTTGAGCCAGCGATCGCGACCGTCCGGCGAGCGGCGCATCGCGAGGCGCTGATAGCGCTCCGTCAGGGCCGCGAGGCTCGCCGGCGGCTCCTCGTCGAGGAACGCGTAGATCCTCGGATCCGAGAGCCCCTCGAAGAGCGCCGCGGCGTGCACGGGCAGGAGCGGCTCGAGGCGGAGCCGCGGCGTCTCGATCGGGTCCATCATCGATCCCGCTTCTCAGGCGGGCTGTCAGCTCTGGAAAGGCAGCGTGCCGAGGTAGTCGCGCTTGCCGAGGTCCACGCCGTTGTGGCGCAAGATCGCGTAGGTCGTCGTCAGGTGGAAGTGGATGTTCGGCAGCGCGTAGTAGTCGAGGTAGTCGCCGCCGCGCAGCGTCTTGCCCTCCCAGCGGGGCTGGGTGATCGGCCGATCCTCGGCGCCCACGAAGTCCTCCCGGCTGAACGTCGCGAGGTAGTCGATGACGGTCCGCAGGCGCTGGCGCAGCTCGGCGATCGTCGTCTCGGTGTCGGGGTGCGAGGGCGGCTCCTTGCCGGCGAGCTTCGCGGTGTAGGCCTTGGCGCCGTCGCACGCGATCTGGATCTGCCGCGCGAGCGCGAACTGATCGGGGGCGAGGCGCGCGGTCAGCAGGGTGTCGGGGTCGAACTTCTTCTGCTCCGCGTGGGCCACGGCCTTGTCGAGCCACTTGTCGACGTTGGTGAGGAGCTTCGTGAACACGGGGACGGTCGCGTCGTAGAGGTTCATGCGGCCGAAGGTAGGCCAGCGGCCGGCGCTCGTCGACGGGAGGTGCCGGGCCGGAACGATTGACGTAGATCAACGCCCGATGGACAGCCGCACGGCATTCGAGGCGCTCACCCGAGCGCTCGGGCTCGACGCGGTGGCGCCGGGTGAGACCGTGCTCCACGGCACGCTCGTCCTCCGCAGCAGCCGGGAGGGCGGCACGCCGGATCGGAGCCCGGCGAGCGACGCGCCGACGCGCGCGATGCCGGGCAGCGCGGGCGATCGAGCCGCGACGCTGCCTCGGCTCGACGTCGGGCACGACGACGAGGCGCCGGGTGCGGAGCTGACGCTGGGCGAGCTGCTCGGGGCCGGCGGCATGGGGGCGGTCTACACCGCTCGACAGCGGTCGCTGCGGCGCGATGTGGCGATCAAGCGGCTGCGCGAGGGCTCGGACACCTCACGGGCCGTGTTCGCGCTGCTCTCGGAGGCGCGGACCGTCGGTGCGCTCGAGCACCCGAACATCGTCCCGGTGCACGTCCTCGGCCGCGACGAGGATGGAACGCCGATCCTCGTGATGAAGCGCATCGAGGGCGCGTCCCTCGCGCAGCTGCTGTCCGACCCCGAGCACCCCGCGTGGGCCGAGCTCGAGCGGCGTCACGGCGACCGCGAGGCGGCCACCTGCGAGATCCTGATGCGAGTCGCCGACGGGCTGCACTTCGCGCACAGCCGCGGCTACCTCCACCGCGACGTCAAGCCCGCCAACATCATGGTGGGGAGCTTCGGCGAGGTGTACCTCGTCGACTGGGGCGTCGCCCTGGCGCCCGGGGCGTCGTCCGACGACGCGCACGAGATCGTCGGCACGCCGGCGTTCATGGCGCCGGAGATGGTCTACGGCGATCCCGGCCGCGTCGACGCGCGGACCGACGTGTACCTGCTCGGCGCGACGCTGCACAACGTGTTGACGGGCAGCCCTCGCCACAAGGGCGACACGGGCGCGCGGGTGCTCTTCGCTGCGATGACCTCGGCGCCGGTCACCTACGGAGAAGGCGTGCCGGAGGAGCTGGCCGCGCTCGCGAGCGCCGCGACCGCCGCCGATCCGAGCGCGCGCCCGCCGAGCGCGGCGGCCTTCCGCGACCGGCTCGCGGACTTCCTGCGCCACCGGAGCTCGCAGCGGATGGCCACCGCGGCGGAGGAGAGGCTCGACGCGCTCCGCCCGGCCGAGGATGTGGCGCCCGACGCGAAGATCCTCGCGACGCCGGAGACCTTCGCCATCCTCTCGGAGTGCCGCTTCGCGCTCACCCAGGCGCTCGCCGAGTGGAAGAACAACGAGCGCGCGCGACGAGCGCTGCGCACCACGCTCCTCTGGATGGTGGAGGCCGAGCTCGAGCGGAGGAGCGCCGACGGCGCGAGGACGATCGCGCGGGCGATCGAGCCGGCCGAGCCGTCGATCGCGCCACGCATCGCGGCGCTCGAGCGCGCGCTCGAGGAGAGCCGCATGCTCGAGGAGGAGGGCCGCGCCGAGCGCGAGGAGCGCGATCTGACGAAGACGTCGCGCTGGCGCGTGCCGCTCACGGTCGGGCTGATCGTCCTCTGCGTCGCCATCTTCATCCGCGCGGTGCTCATCGAGGAGATGAGCGGCCGCGCGCTGCCCATGGACCGCGTCGTGAACTTCGACGTGGCGATGATCGGCATCATGGCGAGCGTGATGTGGGTGACCCGCAAGCGGCTGCTGACCAACCGGCTGAGCCGGCAGCTCGCGTCGCTGCTCCTGCTCGCCCAGAGCGCCGCGACCATCGCCGACCAAGTGCACGCGTCGCGCGGCGAGACGAGCACGGAGGCGGGCGCCCTGAGCATCATGATGATCGGCGGGGTCTTCCTCGGCGCCGCGATCGGGATCGGCGGCCGCCTGTGGTACGCGGCCGGCGTCTGCTTCGCGTCCGGCATCGTCGCGGCGATCTGGCCGTGGACCTCGACGACGATGGTGGGCGTCGGGATCATCGGCTGCCTCGCCGCGCTGGTCTACGACGGCCTCGGCCCGCGCTCCCGCGTCTCGGGCTGAGTTGGCTGTGCGCGCGCTTCGCGAGCGCGCGGGCCGAGCTGCGCGCCGTCCCTCCCGTCGGCGCTACCCGTCCCCGGTGTCCAGCCGAGGGTGAACGCTCCGCTCGGCGCTCCCCGAGCGCCGTGATTTTGCGACAGCTCTTGAGCGCGCCGGGTCACCTCACGGGCACTCGGCGCACTCGGAGGTCGGGATGGATCCCTCCGGACACGCGTACCCCGAGCCGCCGATCCGGCAGAGGGGCGAGACGCCAGCTCCGCAGCAGCCTTCGCCGAGCTCGGGCATGGGCTCGCGACAGAAGTCGATGGGCCCGGCGTCGCACGGGCCGAAGCCCGCGTCGAGCACGCCACCGTCGGTGGGAGTGGAGACGCACTCCTCGTCCTCGGGCGCGATCGTGCAGGGCGGCGGCCCGCACTCGAAGCCGCCGCGGGCGCAAGCCGACTCCGCCGCATCGGCGTTGGCCGCTGCGGCGCCGCAGAGCGTGACGTCGCCGAAGTCGAAGCGCATCGGGAAGAGCGCCGGGCAGGTGAACCCGCCCTCGATGACGATCGCGGCCGAGTAGGCGCAGAAGCCGTCGACGGATTCGCCCTCACCGCACTCACCCTCAGGAGAGCTGCAGGCGGCCAGGAGGAGCGCGACGAGGACCAGGTTCATTCGGAGAAAGCGCATGACCCGAGCCTGACCGCAGACCGCGCACCGGCCAAGGACCGGACCGAAGAGCGCGTGGCAACCCGTTGCCACGCCCGCGCGGAGCGGTCCGGCTGACTGGACACCGGGGATTGGAAGCGCCCGCTGGTCGATGCCGCGTAGCTCGGCCCGCGCGCTCGCGAAGCGCGCGCACAACCAACTCAGCGCGGCCGCCAGCCCGGACCGTCGGGGACCTCGGCGATGGTCAGCGTCAGCGACGCCTGCACCGCGTCGTCTCCCGCGCCCTCGTCGGCGCTCAAGATGCCCTCCCGCAGCGCGGCGTAGCCCTCGCTCGTGAGCTTCGCGAGCGCCTCCGGGCTCGCCTGGAAGGTGAGCACCCGCGCGAGGCTCGTGCCGTCAGCGCGAGGCTCGAAGAAGCGACGGTGGATGGCCATCGTCACGCCCTCGAGC
>JAEZBP010000375.1 GCA_023427125.1 Pseudomonadota bacterium
CGCCCGCGGAGGCGAGCATCGCGGCGAGGTGCTCGCCCCGGTAGATGCGATGCACGAAGCCCTCGAGCTTCGCCTCGAGCGCGCGCCGATCGTTCTCCTCGATCGCCTGGGCGGGAGACGGACCGAGCGCGGCCAGCGCGCGCGCGACGCTCGCGCGGATCGCCGTGACGTTGCCGAACGCGAGCGAGGACGCGAGGAGGCCCACGACCTCGCGATCGGCGTCGGACGCGAAGCGGTGCACGAACGAGACGGGATCGGCCTCGCGGTGGCGAGCGGCGTCGTGCGACGCGACGAGCGCGTCGAGCCTCGTCTTGAGCTGCCGCTCGGCGGGGGTCAGGCGCGCCACCGGCCAGATGTAGCAGCCCGCGGCCCGCCGCGCGCGAGGGCGAACGTCCAGAATCTGGTCAACCCGGAGGCAGTGGCCGCCTAGCGTAGCGTTCTGTCACGCGGACGCCGTCCCGCACGCGATACCCTCCCGATGATCCCTGGTTTCTTGGGCTCAGCGCGAGACTCGAGCCTCACCCAGGGCGGTGCGGCATCGGTTTTCGCCGAGCTCGGGTGCCGCGCGAGGCGGTCGCGGTGCGCCAAACTTGCAGCTTCATGTCCACGCGCGGCGGTCCGGGACCGTCTCGCGCGAGGCTCGAGCCTCATTGTCGCGGTCCGCCATGTGGCGAAATGGCTGTCGAGTCTCACGCCAGACGGTCCCGACCCGTGTCGAGCGGCTTACGACGGCGCGCTGACCGCCCCAGGACCGCTCCGAAACGGGTGCGCAGACGCGCGGATCGGGGGACGCCCGTCGCGCGCGCCTCCCAGCTGCTACCTTCGCAGCGATGCGCCTCGCGCTCGCGCTCTCGATCGCGCTCACCAGCGCGTGCACCACGACGACCACCGTCTCCGGCGGCGCCGTGACCACCACGACGAGCTCGGGCGGCGGGCGCGCGCGGGGCGCGATCGAGCTGACGCTGCGGCGCGCGGACGGAACCTTCATCGAGGTCGGCGAGCTGCGGGGGCGCGTCGTGCTGCTCTTCGTGCTCGCGACCTTCGACACGACGAGCCAGATGGCGCTGACGCCGCTGCGTGCGGTCGCCGAGGCCTACCCCGACACCGCGATCGTCGGCGTCGCCGCCGAGCCGAGCGCCCGGGTCCTGGTGGAGGCCTACGAGAGCGCGCTCGAGCCGCCCTTCCCAATCACCTACGACCCCAACGAGACGGTCGCGGAGGGCGAGAGCATGCTCGGCGAGATCGAGGGCGTGCCCACGTTCATCGTGCTCGACCGGCGCGGGCGCGAGGTCGCCCGCCACGCCGGCTTCGCCGACGAGGCGCGCCTCGCCGAGCTCCTCGCCGCCGCGGGCGCCACCCGCCGCTGACGGACACCGCAAGCGACGTCGTCCCCTCGAGAGCGGGCGATCCGTCGGAGCTACGCATTGGCGTAGGGCCATCACGACGGGCCCTCACCCTGATGCTCGTCCTGCCGCCCTCGCGCCTGTGGGCGATGCGGCGCAGCCTTCGCTACCGGCTGTTGTAGGCGTCCACCAACTCGTTGTAGTCGCGTTCCAGCCGACCGACGGATCCTCGAACCATCCACTCCGAGGAGTTGCCGAGGCTCATTCGCTCGCCAGTGCTGAAGCGATCGCCGTCGCGCACGCGCCGCATGAGGGCGAGCGCCGTCTCGAGGTACTCGTTCGCCTCCGAGCGCACCTCGTCCAGCCGGCGCGGCTCGCCGCCCGAGCTCGGGCTGTACGCGGCGAGCTCATCCGTCCCGAGCCGCAGCGTCTCGACCGCTTGGATCAACGCAGCCGCATCGTCCGACACGTAGCGACTTCCTTCGATACGGAGGGCCTGCGCCATCTGGAAGACATCGTCGGCCTGCGCGATGGTCCGCTCGATCAGGTAGCTCGAGCGCTGGCTCGGGTCGTTCTCCATCCGCGCGATCCGCTCCCGACGCGCCGCTCGTTGCGTCGCGATGACCTGCTCGAAGAGGGCCTGGTGGGCCGTAGCGAACGCGGTGTACGCCGCGACGAGCGGGCCATGCATCTCGCGCCCCTGGGCGAGGTCGTCGTCGCGGAACATCTCACGCTCGTAGTACTGGTTGGCGCGTGACGTGATGGGCATCAGCGCCGCCACCGCGTCGGCGTACGCGACGGCGGCCGCCTCGGCTTCCGGCATCGCCGGCGGCATCGGCTGCGCGCGCGCGATCGCGGCGCGGCAGCCTGCGATGTTCCCGCTCACTTCGGGGACGCCCCACCCGGCGCGGCGCGCCGTCGGCCCCTCCGCGGCCCACGATAAGTAGCGCTGCCGGGATCGGAACGCCCTGTCGCTCATCTGATTGAGACAGTGGCGCGAGTACTCCGCGACCTTCCGAGCACGCAGCTCGGACTCATGGACGACCGGCGCCGGCATCGCGGCCGGCGCAGGCGCCCCGGGAGTCGCGGGCGCCCCGGGAGGCGCCGAGGGGACCGGCGGAGCCGATCCGGTCGGGAGTGGAACGCTAGGCACGGGTGGCGGCGGCTCATCGGAGCCCGGGAGCGGAATACAGCAACCGACGAGCAGGAAGGGCACGGCCCATGAGGCGACAGCTTTGGTAGTCATCAAGCCCCCCTATCATCGACAGCCATTCCGATCCAGCTTCAGCTATTCGACACACAGTCCACGAAGCCTATCGCGAATGAAGCACCCTGTCGGTCAGGACGCGCTGTGCGACCCGTTCCATCTTCTCGTTGTCGAGAGAGCGAGCGCAGCTTGGCAGAGACGAAACGGCATCGGCGCCGATGCGCTCTCCATCGGTGAGGGCGCCCCGCGACCGAAGCCCGTACAACGTGCGGCCGGGCCGCATCGAAGCCCACCAATGCCGGCGCCTCACACCCGAGCTGCGCAGGCGAGAGCGCGAGCGAGCCACTATCGCGGTAGCTCGATGCCGTGCTCTTCCCAGAGCTCGCCGAGCGCCGCGCCGAAGCGGGCCGCGACGAGGCGCTCGACGTCGGACGCCGACGCCTGCGCGAGCGCCTCCTTCGCCAGCTCCGACGCCTCGCCGCGATCGACGCGGGCCACGATCTCGCGGATCAGCGGGATCGCCGCCATCGGCATCGAGAGGCTCGTGAACCCGAGCCCCACGAGCAGCGGCGCGGCCACCGGATCGGCCGCGAGATCTCCGCAGACGCTGATCGGCTTCTCGTGCTCGTTCGCCACCCGCAGCGCGTGCTCGAGCAGCCGCAGCACCGCCGGGTCGAGCGCCCGCGCGAGGTGCGCCACGCTGGGATCTCCGCGATCCACCGCCAGCGTGTACTGGGTGAGATCGTTGGTGCCGATGCTGAAGAAGTCGCACTCGGCGGCCAGGCGATCGGCCATCAGCACCGCGGACGGAACCTCGAGCATCGAGCCGACCGCCAGCGGGCCGTAGGCGATCCCCGCCGCGTCCAGATCCTCGCGCGCCCGCGCGAAGAGCACCTTCGCGCGGCGAAGATCGTCGAGCCCCGAGACCATCGGGAACATCACCCGCACGTCTCCGAGCGCCGCGGCCCGGAGGAGCGCGCGCAGCTGCGTCACGAGCAGCTCGGGGTGCTCGAAGGCGACGCGCAGCCCGCGGATCCCGAGGGCGGGGTTCGGACCCCGGCGCATCCCCCGGGGCAGCTTGTCGGCGCCGAGATCGACGGTGCGGAACACGACGGGCCGCGGCGCGATGCGCCGCACGACCCGCTGGTAGAGCGCGGCCTGCTCGTCCTCGCCCGGCGCCCCCTGCTCGTCGAGGCCTCGATCGAGATAGAGGAACTCGGTGCGATAGAGCCCGATCCCGTCGGCGCCCTCGCGCTTGGCTTGGCCGGCGTCGAGCTCGAGCTCCACGTTCGCCAAGAGCGCCACCCGCACTCCGTCGCGCGTGGTGGGCGCGGGACGATCGCCCTCCCTCAGGCGCCCCTTGAACGCGGCGAAGCGCTCGGCCCGCGCGCGCGCTCGCGCCTGCTCCTCCTCGTCCGGGCGCAGCACGACCTCGCCCTTGAGCGCGTCGACGATCACCACGTCGCCCGGGCCGCAGAGCCGCGTCACGTCGGTGACGCCGACCACCGCCGGCACCGAGAGCGCGCGCGCGAGGATCGCCGTGTGGCTCGACGCGCTCCCCGCGTCGGTGACGAGCGCGAGCACCATCCCGGTCGGGAGCTGCGCGGCCTCCGCCGGGCTCAGATCGCTGGCGACGAGGATCGTCGGCTCGGAGAGCGCCGGCAGCGCGCGCGAGATCCCCGTGAGCGCCGAGAGGATGTGCTCGCCGACGTGCGCGACGTCGTCGGCGCGCTCACGGAAGTAGGGCTCCTTCGCCGCGCGCAGCCGCCCCGCCATCGCGTCGATGGTGCGGCGCAGCGCCCACTCCGCGTTGACGTGCCCGCTCCGTATCGCGTCGGCCGCGCTGTTCAGCAGGAGCTCGTCGCCGTGCATCATCAGCTGCGTCTCGAGGAGCAGGCGGTGGTCGGGCCCGGCGTCCGAGGGCAGCGCGTCTCGGATCGCCTCGATCTGCGTGCGGGCCTGCTCGAACGCGCGCTCGAGCCGCTCGACCTCGCCCTCGACGTCGGCGCCGGCGATCGCGCGCCTCGCGACCGGGACCGCGCATCGATCGAAGACGGTGACGCGCCCGATCGCCACGCCGGGCGAGGCGGCGATGCCGCTCCTCGCGTCCCGCCCGAGGCTCACTCGCTGCCCCGCATTGCTCGCCGCATGTCCTCCTCTTGCACGGCGGGCCCGCTAGGCGCTCTCTCCAAAGCGCTCGCCGATGAGGCGCCCGATCGCGCGCACCGCCTCCTCGGCCCCCTCGCCACGCGCGTGCACCGTGAGCTTCGTCCCCTTGGCCCCGCAGAGCAAGAGCACCCCCATCACGCTCTTGGCGTTCGCGCGCTGCCCCTCCTTCTCGAGCTCCACCTCGGCGCCGAAGCGCGACGCGAGCGTCACGAGCTTGGTCGCGGCGCGCGCGTGCAGCCCGAGCGCGTTCACGATCTCGAAGGTGCCGCTGGCGCTCTCGGTCATGCGGGGCTTCCGCGATCCGCGTCTCGGTGCGCGACCGTGGCGTCGTGCCCTTCCTGTCGCAGCCAGCTCGCGAGGAGCTCGGCGAGGGCGACGGAGCGGTGCCTGCCGCCGGTGCAGCCGAGCGCGATGGTGAGGTAGGCCTTGCCCTCGCGCTCGTAGCGGGGGATCGAGTGGTGCAGGAGGCGCTGCACATCGGCGATGAGCTCCTTCGTGGCCTCCGCCTCGAGCACGTACGCGGCGACGTCCGGCTCGCGCCCGGTCCGCGGCCGGAGCTCGGGCACGAAGTGCGGGTTCGGCAGGAAGCGCAGATCGAACACCAGGTCGGCGTCGACCGGCAGGCCGTACTTGAAGCCGAACGACACCACGCGGATGGCCATCCGCGGCCGGCTCCCGCCTCGCGCGATGTAGTCGATCAGCGAGCGGCGGAGGTCGTGCACGCTCGTGCTGGTCGTGTCGATCACGTGGCGCGCGCGGGTGCGCAGCGCGCTCAGGCGCTCGCGCTCCTTGCGGATGCCGTCGAGGACGTCGGCGCCCTCGGCGAGCGGGTGCGGCCGGCGCGTCTCGCTGAAGCGGCGCACCAGCACCTCGTCGGCGCAGTCGAGGAAGACGACCTCCGTCTCGTGCCCCTGCTCGGCGAGCCCGTCGAGCACGCGCTCGGCGCCCTCGAGGAAGGTGCCGGTACGGACGTCGATGCCGAAGCCCACCCGGGCCAGCTCGCCCTCGAGCAGCGAGACCAGCTGCGGCGCGAGCGGCGGCGGGAGGTTGTCGACGCAGAAGTAGCCGAGGTCCTCGAGCACCCTGAGCGCGCTCGAGCGGCCGGCGCCGCTCATGCCGGTGATGACGACGATGTGGAGTGCGTTGGCCACGGCGCGCATTGTAGTCACTCGCGGGTGGAAAGGCCGAGGGGCGTCAGGAGCTCGGGGAGGTGGCGGGCCGGGACCTGGCCGTGCGGCGCGGGCGAGCGGGCGACGAC